>NZ_JBGNYC010000002.1:0-184348 GCF_051844275.1 Cellulosimicrobium sp. CpK407 | reverse complement strand
CACGACCAGGAGCCCCACGTCGGTGCTGCGGGGCGCGAGGAGGCGCGCCAGGGTCGCGGCGGCTCCGGCAGCGGGTGCGGCGGTGCGAGGGGCGGGAGGCATGCGCACACCGTGCACCATCGGCCCGGGCACGCGGAAGGGGCCGGCGCTCGCCTGTGGACGAGTGCCGGCCCCTCCGGACCGAGAGCAGAAGGACGGCGCGTCAGCCGCGCGAGTCCTCCGCCGCGCGCACGACCTGCTCGAGCCAGGCGCGGCGCGCGGTCAGCGCGGTCTCGAGATCCTTGACCGCGCGGGCGTCGCCACGGGACTGCGCGGCCGCGAGGTCCGCCTCGAGGCCCTCGATCGCCGCCTCCAGCTGCGCCGCGGCACCCTCGGCGCGCGCACGCGTCTCGGGGTTGGTCCGCGTCCACTGCGCCTGCTCGGCGTCGCGGACGGCGTTCTCGACAGCGCGCAGGCGACCCTCGACGCGCTGCAGGTCGCCGCGGGGCACGCGGCCGGCCTCCTCCCACCGCTCCTGGAGGTCGCGCAGCGCGGCCTTCGCCGCCCCGAGGTCCTTGACCGGGACGAGCTTCTCCGCCTCGGTCAGGAGCGCCTCCTTGACCTCGAGGTTGGCGGCGTACTCCGCGTCCGTGGCCGAGTTCACCGCGTCGCGGGCCTGGAAGAACGTGTCCTGCGCGGCGCGGAACCGGGCCCACAGCGCGTCGTCGTCCTTGCGGCTCGCACGTCCCGCGGCCTTCCAGCGCGCCATGAGGTCGCGGTACGCGCCGGCGGTCGGGCCCCAGTCGGTGCTCGACGAGAGCGCCTCGGCCTCGGCGACCAGCTTCTCCTTGGCGGCCTTGGCGGAGGCGTTGCGCTGCTCGAGCTCGGCGAAGTAGTGCCGGCGCTCCCGGTCGAACGCGGTCCGCGCGTGGCTGAACCGCTTCCAGAGTGCCTCCTCGCTCGCCCGGTCGATGCGCGGGCCGGAGCGCTGCGCCTCCTTCCAGCGGTCGAGCAGGCCGCGCAGCTCCTCGCCGGCGGGGCGCCACTGCATGCGGCTCGGGTCGGTAGCGGCGATCTTCTCGGCCGCCTCGATGATCTCGGTCCGCGCCT
Organism: Cellulosimicrobium sp. CpK407; assembly: GCF_051844275.1. Taxonomy (NCBI): domain Bacteria; kingdom Bacillati; phylum Actinomycetota; class Actinomycetes; order Micrococcales; family Promicromonosporaceae; genus Cellulosimicrobium; species Cellulosimicrobium sp. CpK407. The sequence goes on along the minus strand of NZ_JBGNYC010000002.1, from coordinate 183,259 downwards.
CGAGGGCCGCGGCCTTCGCGGCGGCCCGCTCCGCCTCGAGCTGGCCGCGGCGCTCGGCCGCGGCACCGCGCAGCGACTCGACCTGTGCGCGCAGGCCGTCGAGGTCGCCGACGGCGGACGGCTCGGCGGTCTCCTCCGTCAGGCGGGCGATCGTCTGGTCGATCTCCTTGACCGACAGGTCCGTGCTCGTCAGCCGCGCCTCGAAGAGCGCGACCTTCGCCTGGAGGTCGAGGTAGCGCCGCACGTACAGCGCGAGCGCCTCGTCGGTGTCGACGCCGGGGAACTGACCCACGGAACGCTCGCCGGCGCTCTCGCGGACGTAGACGGTGCCGTCCTCGTCGACCCGGCCGAACTCGGCCGCGGCCTTCGCTGCCGCGGAGTCGTCGGCGAGCGCCGGGACGGCGGGCACCTCGGGCACGGCGGCCGGCGCGGCCGGGCCGCCCCCTGCCGCGGGAGCGGGCTTGCGCGGCGGGCGGGGTACGGCCGAGGGCTTGGGGCGCGGGCCCGGCCGCGGGGCGGCGGGCTTCGCCGCAGCCGGAGCCTCGGCGGAAGGCGCGGTCTCGGCCTCGGCCCCGGTCTCGGCCTCGGCGGGTGCCGGGTCCTCGGCTGTCTCGGCGTCCTGCGCGACGGTGGTCGACGCGTCGCTGGGCTCGGTCTCGACGGCGGCCTCGTCCGTCGGCTCGGCGCCGGCGGCGGGCTCGTCGGTCGGCTCGGCGTCCGGGACGGGCGCGTCACCCGGCGCGCTCGCGGTCTCGGCGACGGCCGGCGCGGTCTCCTCGCCGCTCGGCGCGGACCCCGGCGCGTCGGCTGCCTCCGAGGCAGCGTCCGGCCGCTGCTCGGTGACGACAGGCTCCTCGGCGGGTTGCTCGGTCGTCGGTGCCTCGGCGGGCTCCTCGGCCGCGGGCTGCTCGGCCGCGGGGACCGGGGTCTCGGTCGTCGAGACCTCGCTCGCGTCGGCGCTCCCGGCGGAAGCGTCGGTGACGGCCGCGGAATCCGTCGTCTCCACGTCTGTCGCGTCGACCCGTCCGGTCTCGCTCGCCTCCGCGGGCTCCGGTGCCGGTGCGCTCGCCTGGTCCTTGGCGGGATCGCTCACTGGGTCTCAACTCCTTCGATGGTGACCGGGGTGGCGGGGGACCCGTCGCCGGATCCGTCCTGCGTCCCCGCGTCAGCGACTGCCTGGACGACGTCCAGGCCGGACGTGATGGTGCCGAACACCGTGTAACCACCCGCCGCGTCGGACGGGATGGTCGAGTCCTCGTAGACGAGGAAGAACTGGGAGCCCATCGACTCGGCGTTGCCGCCCTGGCGCGCCATGGCGACGGTCCCCGCGGGGTACACGTCGTCGGACGGAGGGTTCTCGATGGGGCCGAACGAGTAGCCCGGGCCGCCGGTTCCGGTGCCGGTCGGGTCGCCGCACTGGAGCACGTGGATGCCGGACGTGGTGAGGCGATGGCACGACGTGCCGTCGAAGTACCCGGACTCGGCGAGGGACACGAAGCTCGCGACGGCCTGCGGCGCGTCCGCTCCGTCGAGGGTGAGGGTGATGTCGCCCGCGCTCGTGGTGAGCGTCGACGTCCAGTCGCGCCCCTCGGCGGCGGAGGCCGGGGGCAGGGTGTGCTCGCCGGACGCCGACGGAGCGGTCGCGTCGCCGTCGCCGCCGGCGTCGGTGCCGGGTGCCTGGGTGGCGGACAGCGCCCACCACACGGCGACGCCGATCACGACGAGCGCCGCGACGACGCCGACGATCGACCAGGTCCGCTGGCGCTTCGCGCGGAGCTGGGCCACGTGGCGGTCCCACTTCTCCTCACGACGGCGCGCCTGCTCGCGCTCGCGACTCTTCGTCGACACCCCAGCTCCCTCGTCCGGCGCCGTCGTGGCGCGCACGGTCGACCCCGGTGCGGCCGCGGTCGGTACGGGACAGTCTAGGCACCGAGCGCCCTGGTGGCGGGTGGATTTGCCGCGCGCAGGTCACGGTCCGGTATCGACCGCTCCGGCCCCGCCCGGGCGCGAGCCCGTCGCCGGAGACCGGGCGAGGCGGCGCGGGCTACCCTCGGGCGCGTGGACCGACCCCGTGGCAACCCGCCCACGCCCCCGTCCGACGCCCCCTCCGACGAGCCCGGTGCCGAGCCCCGCGACGTGCCCGCCGTGACGGTGCGCGTCGTCGTGGCGCCCGTCTTCGGGACGAACTGCACGGTGCTGAGCGCCCCGGGCGGCGACTGCGTCGTGGTCGACGCCGGCGCGGGGGTGGCGGACGCCGTCGTCGCCTTCGTCGAGTCCGCGGGGCTCGTCCCGCGTGCCGTGCTCGCGACGCACGGGCACGTGGACCACACGTGGGACGCCGCGGCGCTCGCGGACCGGTTCGACGTGCCCGTCGTCCTGCACGTGGCCGACGCCTACCGGCTCGCCGACCCGTTCGGCAGCCTCGAGCACGGCTCGCCCACCGGCGACCGGGGCGCGCGCTCGCTCGTCTCCGGTCCGCTCGGCGCGGCCCTCGCCGCGGCCGGGGCCCGGCCGGAGGACTACCGCGAGCCGACCCGCGTGGAGACGTTCGACGTCGCGGCGGGTGAGGAGCGGGTGCTGCGCTGGGGCGACCTCGTGCTGCGCGCCGTCGGGGCCCCGGGGCACACCGAAGGGTCGACCCTCTACCTCGTGGGCGAGCCCGGGACGGGGATCGTGCTCAGCGGCGACGTGCTCTTCGCGGGCTCGGTCGGCCGCACGGACCTGCCCGGCGGGGACGGCGCGACGATGGCCCGCACGCTGCGCGACGTCGTCGGGCGCCTCGACCCCGCGTGGGACGTGCTGCCGGGCCACGGGCCCACGACCACGGTCGCGCGCGAGCTCGCGACCAACCCGTTCCTCGCGGCCTGACGTGCGCGGGCCGGCCCGTCCGTCGGCCGGGACGATGCGGACGACCGTGCCAGCGTCTGGGAAGATCTGACCCATGGCCAGGCCCACACCCCTCTCCGGTTTCCCCGAATGGCTCCCCGACGGTCGGATCGTCGAGCAGCACGTCCTCGACACCCTGCGCCGCGTGTTCGAGCTGCACGGGTTCGGGGGGATCGAGACGCGCGCGGTCGAGCCGCTCGACCAGCTCCTGCGCAAGGGCGAGACGTCCAAGGAGGTCTACGTCCTGCGGCGCCTGCAGGAGGAGGCCGGCGACGCCGACGACACCCGCCGGGACAAGGGCGACAAGCAGCTCGGCCTGCACTTCGACCTCACGGTCCCCTTCGCGCGCTACGTGCTGGAGAACGCCGGGCACCTCGCCTTCCCGTTCAAGCGCTACCAGATCCAGAAGGTGTGGCGCGGCGAGCGCCCCCAGGACGGGCGGTTCCGCGAGTTCACCCAGGCCGACATCGACGTCGTCGGCGCGGGCGAGCTGCCGTACCACTACGAGGTCGAGCTGCCGCTCGTCATGGCGGAGGCGCTCGGCGCGCTGCGCGACATCGGCGTGCCCGAGGTCCGCGTCCTGGTCAACAACCGCCGGGTCGCCGAGGGCTTCTACCGCGGTCTCGGGATCGACGCCGTGGACGAGGTCCTGCGCCAGATCGACAAGCTCGACAAGATCGGGCCGGAGAAGGTCGCGGGGCTCCTCGTCGCCGAGGCGGGCACCACCCCGGAGCAGGCCGAGGCGTGCCTCGCGCTCGCGGCGATCAGCGGGAGCGACACGGGCGTCGTCGACCGCGTGCGGGCGCTCGCGGCCGAGCACGGCGTGGTGAGCGATCTGCTCGAGACGGGTCTCGGCGAGCTCGGCGCGCTGGTCGAGGCGGCGAGCGTGCGCGCCCCGGGCGTCGTCGTCGCCGACCTCAAGATCGCGCGCGGGCTCGACTACTACACGGGCTCGGTCTACGAGACCGTGCTCGTCGGTCACGAGCAGCTCGGGTCCATCTGCTCGGGCGGCCGGTACGACACGCTCGCGTCCGACGGCGCGAACACCTACCCCGGGGTCGGCCTGTCGATCGGCGTGTCCCGCCTCGTGTCGCGCCTGCTCTCGGCGGGCCTGGTCCGGGCGACGCGCTCCGTGCCGAGCGCCGTCGTCGTCGCGGTGACGAGCGAGGAGACGCGCGGCGCGTCCGACGCCATCGCGACCGCGCTGCGGTCGCGGGGCGTCCCGGTCGAGGTCGCGCCCGCCGCCGCCAAGTTCGGCAAGCAGATCCGCTACGCCGACCGGCGCGGGATCCCGTTCGTCTGGTTCCCGGGGCGCGTCGAGGAGGACGGGACGCGCTCGTCCGACCAGGTCAAGGACATCCGTTCGGGCGAGCAGGTGGACGCCGACGCCGCGACGTGGGCGCCGCCCGCCGAGGACCTGCACCCGCGGGTGGTGCCGGCGGGCGATTGACGGACCGACCGGACGGCGTGCGGGGCGAGGGGAGGCGCGACGACGTGGCGGACGCGGTCGAGCTCGCCCTGCCGTTCGAGGGCACGTGGCTCGTGCAGAACAGCCCGGCGCGGCGCGTCCCGAGCCACGGGACGCACCTGTTCGCCACGACCTACGCGATCGACTTCGTCGCGGTCCGCGGCCGCCGCACCGCGGACGTGCGCGACTGGCGCACCGCGCTCGGCACCGAGCCGCCTGAACGGTTCCTCGGCTTCGGCCTGCCCGTCCTCGCGCCCGGCGCGGGCACGGTCGTCGCGGCGCACGACGGCGAGCGCGACCACGAGGCCCGGCGCTCGCCGCTCGCGCTGCTCGGGTACGCGCTCACGCAGGCGTCCCGGGCGCGTGCCGGCGGCGCGGCGCTCGCGGGCAACCACGTGGTGCTCGCGCTCGACGTCCCGGGCGTGTTCGTGGTCCTGGCCCACCTGCGTCGCGGGTCGGTCGAGGTGCGCCCCGGGCAGCGGGTGGGGCCGGGCGACGTGGTGGGTCGGTGCGGGAACTCGGGGAACTCGACGCAGCCGCACGTGCACGTGCAGGCCATGGACGGGCCCGACGCGCACGTCGCGCGCGGCGTGCCGCTCGCGTTCCGCTCCTATCGCGAGCACGGGCGTGACGGCGGCGTCCGTGCGGTCGCGCTCGGGGTCCCGGGCGAGGGGACGGTCGTCGAGCCCGCGTGAGGCTGCTCGCCCGTTGGCCGGTCGATCGGTCGGCCGGGTTCGCCCGGGAGCGTCGGCGGCGGTGTCGCCTCAGGCAGTGAGCGCGCCGATCCCGGTCACCCACCCCCCGAGGACGCCCGCCGCGACCACCGCGCCGGCGACGGCCAGGACGGCGCCTGCCGCGACGACGTCGGGCACGCCGAGCGGGACGGGCCGTGAGGACGTCCGGGGTCCGGAACCCAGCCCGCGCGACTCGAGCGCGACCGTGAGCCGCTCGGACCGGCGCACCGCGCCGACGAGGAGCGCGAAGGCGGCCGCACCGAGCGACCGCGGCGACCGAGGGAGCGTGCCCCGGCGCCGCCGGGGGTCGCGGACCGCCTGGGCGCAGCGGATCGTGTGCCACGCGTCGGGGAGCTCGACGAGGAGCCGGTGCGCGGCGAGCACCGCGAACGTCCAGGTCGCGGGCAGGCGCGCGTGCTGGTGCAGGCTCGTCATGAGGCGGACGGGGTCGGTCGTGAGGACGAGCGCGAGGGACAGCGCGCCGACGAGCAGGGTGCGCAGCGCGAGCGCCGCGCCGATCGTCAGCCCGTCCGCGCCGACGGTGAGCGGACCCAGCGGGACGGCGTCGCCCCCGGGCCGGGTGGCGACGTTGACGACCAGGAGGCTCGTCGCGAACACCGCGAACGGGACGTGGGCGAGCGCGAGGGTCCGCACGGGGACGCGTCCGAGCGTCAGCAGCGCGGTGACGGTGAGCACCCAGCCGATCGTCGGGGTCACCGGGTCGGTGACGAGGAGCGCGGCCGTCGAGACGACGAGCACCGTCGCGAGCTTGACCGTCGGGTTCCAGCGTTCGAGCGCGGTCGGGCGGGGGCCGGTCACGGGGCGACCTCCGCGGCGACCGCGGCCGTGGGCGCGAGTCTCGCCGTCCCGGGATCGGCGCCCGGCACGACGTCGTGCCGGGCGTCGAACGCCGCGTCGAGCGCGCGGACGAGCGCCCCCGGGTCGACGCCGCGACCGCGGCCTACGCGCGCCCACCAGTCGAGCAGCGGGGGTCGGCGCAGGCCCGCCAGCGCGCACAGCGCGTCGTCGGCGAGGACCGCCGACGGCTCCGCGACCGTGGCGAGCGTGCCGTCCACGACCACGGCGACCCGGTCGGCGAGCGCCGCGACGAGCGAGAGGTCGTGCGAGACGACGACCACGGCGCCGCCCGCGTCGGCGCGCCCCCGCAGCACGTGGGCGACCGTGGCGGCCTGGGCCCGGTCCAGCCCGAACGTGGGCTCGTCGGCGAGGAGGACCGGCGGGTCCAGGACGGTCGCGGTCGCCAGGGACAGGCGCCGCTGCTCGCCGCCCGAGAGCCGGTACGGGTTCGCGTCGGCGAGGTGCGCGAGCCCGAACGCGGCGAGGGTCCGGGCCACGCGCGCCTCGACGTCGTCGACGCGGGCGAGCCGGGCCGACCAGGCGACCTCCTCGCGCACCGTGCGGGCGACGAGCTGGTGCTCGGGGTCCTGGAACACCATCGCGACGGGCTCGCCCGTCGCGGTCGCCACCTCGCCCGTGGTGCGCTCGAGCCCGGCCAGGCCGCGCAGGAGCGTCGACTTGCCGCCCCCGTTGGGACCGACGACGGCGAGCACCTCGCCCGCGCGGACGTCGAGGTCCACGTCGCGCACGACGGCCGGGCCGCCGTGCCGGGACCGCCCCGCGCGGAGTCCACCCCGGTGGACGGCGAGGCCACGGGCCCGGAGCGCCACGGGGCGCGCCGCGCCGGCCGGGGTCGCGGCCGGGTCCGTGGTCGTGGGGCGCGCGGGCGAGGACCGCGCGAGGTCGACCAGCCAGTCGTCGGTCTCGGGAGAGCCGAGCGGCCCCGGGGCGCCCGCCTGCTCGAGGCGGACGGCGAGGGGTAGCCAGCACCCCAGCCCGGAGAGGTCGTGCGCGTGCTCGCGCAGGACGCGGTCGGTGGGGCCGTGCGCGACGACCCTGCCGTCGCGCCCGAGGACCAGGGTCGCGTCCGGCAGCGTGCCCAGGTCGTCCAGGCGGTGCTCGACGAGCACGACCGAGCGGTGCCGCCGCGCGGCGTCGTCGCCGCCGTCGGGTCCGGGGCGGCGCGCGAGGCCGGCGACGAGGGCCCCGACGTCGTGGGCGGCGGCGGGGTCCAGCAGCGCGGTGGGCTCGTCGAGGACGAGGAGCTCCGGCTCGGCGACGAGCGCCGCGGCGACCGCGACGCGCTGCGCCTCGCCGCCCGACAGCGCGTGGGTCGCGCGGTCGTGCAGGTGCGCGGCGCCGACGGCGGCGAGCGCCGCGGTCGCGCGGGCGTCCGTGGTGCGGGGGTCGGCGCCACGGTTCTCGAGCGCGAACCGCAGCTCCTCGTCCACGCGCGCCAGGCAGAGCTGGTCGCCGGGCCGCTGCTGGACGAGGCCCACGCGGGCGGCGAGCACGGGCGGCGGCACCTCGCGCGGGTCGGCGCCGGTCACGCGGAGGCCGCCCAGGACGACGCCCGGGAGGGTGTGCGGGACGACGCCGACCAGCGCGCGCAGGAGGGTCGACTTCCCGCACCCGGACGGGCCGAGGACCAGCAGGCTCGTCCCGGCCGGGACGGTGACGTCGACGCCGTCGAGCACCCGGGTGCCGTGGTGCCCGAGGTGCACGGTCACGTCGGCGGCGGTGACAGCGTCGCGCGCGTGCGCGGTCACGTCAGCCACGTGCGCGGTCGCCTCACCCACGGCGGGCCGCGCCGATCGCGAACGCGTCGAGGGCGCCCGTGCGGGCGAGGGCGTCGCCGAGGAGGCGGGCCGCGAGGCCGCACAGCACAACGCACGACACGACCTGGATCCCGAGCCGGAGCATCGCGTAGTCCTGACCGATCCAGCCGAAGCGCACGGCGTTGAAGGCGAACGTGACGAGGGCCGCGCTCACGCCCGACGCGACGAAGACCCACCATCCGAACCGGCGGTAGCGCGTGAGCGCGAACGGCAGCTCGGCGCCGACGCCCTGGACCAGGCCCACGACGAGCAGCAGCGGCCCCGCGGGGGACGCGAGGAAGACGACCTCGACGAGCGCGGCGAGGGTCTCGGCAAGGATGCCGACCCCCGGCTTGCGCACGATGTACGTGGCGAGCGGGCCGACGACGATCCACGCGCCCGCGAGGACGTTCGCGGCGAGGTCCGCGAGGGGGCCCATCGCGAGCTGGAGCGGGGCCCAGAGCTGGACGAACGCCCAGTACACGAACCCGAAGACGACGCCGAGGACGGCGACGAGCACCGTCTCGTGGAGCGTCAGCCCGCGGCGCCGTGCGGGGCGCCCGGTCGGGCGGACCGCGAGACCGGGCACCCCGCCGGCCGACCGGTCGGCCGGCACGCCGGCCGATCCGGTGGGCGGCTGGTCGGTGGGTGCGGCGGCGGTCGGGGTCGCCTGCTGCGGGGTGGTGCGGGGCTCGGCCATGCGGGTTCCCTCCGTCGGGCCCCCGGGGCGAGGGGTGCACGACGGCGCGCCACCGCCGGGCCCGGCGCGCCCGGCCGCGTGCGGGGCGCACGGGCACGAGCGCGCAGGGGACGGTGACGTCGGCCCTGCTCCCTTCGCTGGTACGAACCAGATCAGGTTCCACGGGTCTGCAGGTGGGACGGGTGTCCGGCCTGCACTCTCAGCGCTCGTGCGCTCCCCGGGGGCGTTCGGCCCGACCCTAGGCCCTCGGGGCCACGCGGACAATCCCGGCGTCTCAGCCCGCGGGACGGGCCCTGGGCCGCCCGTGCACCGGCCCTGCGCAGGGTGCGGGTCGCCGCTGACGCGGAGCAGGCGTCCCCCGGGGAGGACCGCGGGGCTTGACCTGGAGATCGAACACCTGTTCGAATGTGCGGGTGAGGTGGGACGGACAAGCGCTCGGCGCGGACGACGGCGCTCTCCCGGGGCTGGAGCGGGCGGGCCTCGTGCGCAGCGTGCGCACGCCCGACTTCGCGGGCATCACGTTCCACGAGGTGACGGCCAAGAGCGCGCTGTCGAAGGTCCCGGCGATGTCGCGCATGCCGTTCCGCTGGACGGTCAACCCGTACCGCGGGTGCAGCCACGCCTGCTCCTACTGCCTCGCGCCGTCCACCCCGGTGCTGCTCGCCGACGGCACGCAGCGACCGATCGGCGAGCTGCGGGTCGGCGACGAGATCGTGGGGACCGCGCCGCACGGCGCCTACCGGCGCTACGTGCGCACGCGCGTGCTCGACCGCTGGACCACCCGCAAGCGCGCGTACCGCGTGACCCTCGCGGACGGCACGCGCCTCGTCGCGAGCGGTGACCACCGGTTCCTCACCGAACGGGGCTGGCGCCATGTCGTCGGCGGGGCCGGGCGCCGCGCCCACCTGGCGCTGGGCGACGTCCTCGTCGGCCCGGGGGCGGCTGCGCTCGCGGGCGGCCGGGTCGCGCTCGAGGGCCGGGACGTCACGGGCGACGAGGCGCTGCGCGTCGACTCGCTCGAGGCGCTCGACGGGCCGGGGGAGGAGACCGAGCTCGTCGACATCACCACCGGGACGCGGGACTTCGTCGCCGCCGGGGTCGTGAGCCACAACTGCTTCGCCCGGCCCACCCACCAGTACCTCGACCTCGACGCGGGCGACGACTTCGACCGCGAGGTCGTGGTCAAGGTGAACGTCGACGAGGTGCTGCGCGCCGAGCTCGCCCGCGCGTCGTGGGGTCGCGAGCCCGTCGCGCTCGGCACGAACACGGACCCCTACCAGCGGGCCGAGGGGCGCTACCGCCTCATGCCGGGCATCATCGACGCGCTCGCGGGCTCCGGCACGCCCCTATCGGTCCTCACCAAGGGCACGCTCCTGCGCCGCGACCTGCCGCTCCTCGCCGACGCCGCCTCGCGCGTCGAGGTCGGGATCGGCGTCTCGCTCGCGCTGCTGGACCCGACGCTCCAGGCGAGCGTCGAACCCGGCACGCCCTCGCCGCGCGCCCGCCTCGACCTGATCCGCGCGGTCCGCGAGGCGGGCCTGCCGTGCGGCGTCATGGTCGCGCCCGTGCTGCCGTGGCTCACCGACTCCACGCACGCGCTGACAGACCTGCTCGACGCCGTGAAGGACGCCGGGGCCACGGGGGTCACCGTGCTGCCGCTGCACCTCAAGCCCGGGACGCGCGAGTGGTACCTCGGTTGGCTCGCGCGCGAGCACCCGCAGCTCGTCCCCGGCTACGAGCGGGTCTACGCCCGTGGCGCGTACGCCTCGAAGGCGTACCGCTCGTGGCTGTGGGACCGCGTGCGCCCGATGCTCGAGGCGCGCGGCTTCGCGGTGTCCGGCCACCGCGGTCCCGCGGGCGTCGAGGGGCGGTACCGCCGGGGCGAGCTCGGCGGTCTCGGGGACGGTCACCGCGACCCGGGGCCGCCGGCGGACGGCGCCTACCCGAGGGGGAGCCTCGCCGGGTCGCCTCAGGAATCCGACCGGCGTGGCCACGGCGGCGCGCTCGCGGGCATGCCGGTGGACGGCGGGGGTCTGGACGTCGTCGGCGGGGGAGTGGAGCAGGTCCTGTTCTGACCTGGTGGCACCGTCCGGGCGACACCGCGACCGCGACGCCGGCGCGCGTCCGACGGCCGGGTCAGGAGGGCTGGTCGCGGTGCGGGACGGCACCGACACGGACGATGTCCGTCCGTGCCACAGCCCGGTCCCTGAGGTCGGCCAGCGCCACCCGGGCGGGGTCGGCCAGGTACGCGGCGAGCGCGTCGTCATCGGGCAGCTCGATGACCTGCACCTCGGTCGGCAGCGACGCCTCCTGACCGGGCAGCGCGCGCACGCGCGACAGCACGCGCCCGCCGTGCGCGGGCACGAGCGCGAGGACGACGTCCTCGTACTCGCTCAGCAGGTCGGCGCTGCCCTCGGTGGGCCACAGCATCACGCACAGGGTGATCGGCATGGTCGGCACGCTACGCCGCCGCGCCGGCGGGATCGTCAGCCGTCCGCGAGGCGCGCCGGGAACCCGCCCGTCGCGACCGGGCCCCAGCGCGTGATCGTCAGGCGCACGAGCGACTTGCCCTGCGTCACCATGGCCTCGCGGTACTCGTCCCAGTCCGGGTGCTCGCCGCTGACGGAGCGGTAGTAGTCGACGAGCGGCTCGACGGACTCGGGCAGGTCGATCACCTCGGCCTCGCCGTCGACCTGCACCCACGGGTCCGAGAAGCGCTCGCCCAGCGAGAGCAGCGACGCGCGCGGGTCGCGACGCACGTTGACCGCCTTGGCGCGCTCCGGGTACGTCGACACGACGACCCGGCCCGCGTCGTCGACCCCGTACGTGACGGGGCTGAGCTGTGGCCGCCCGTCGGCGCGCGTCGTGACGAGGACGCCGTCGTGCCGGGACCGCAGGAACTGCTCGAGCTCGTCGCGCTCGACGCGCCGGTTCGTCGCGATGGTGCGTGCCACGATCACCCCTCCTCGTGCGGGCGGCGGGCCGGTCGGCGCGCGCCGGTGCCGCCGGCCCGGACGCACGACACGGTCGGAGCGCCGGTGGAGCGGCGGCACCGCCACGGTATCCGGTCGAGCAGCGCGCCCGCCCGCACTAGACTCGTCCGGACGCGCGCCCGCCCCGGGAGCGCGACCCCCACCGCCCACCTGGAAGGAACCCTCCGTGCTGCGCACCCGAACGGCCGGCTCACTGCGGGCCGAGCACACCGGTCAGACCGTCACCCTCACGGGCTGGGTCGACCGTCGGCGCGATCACGGAGGCGTGGCCTTCATCGACCTGCGGGACGCGTCCGGCATCGCCCAGGTCGTCATCCGCGACGAGGCCGTCGCGCACCCGCTGCGCAACGAGTTCGTCCTCCAGGTCACGGGCGAGGTCTCGCGCCGACCCGACGGCAACGAGAACGCGGCCCTGCCCACGGGCGAGATCGAGGTCGTCGCGAGCGACGTCGTCGTGCTCAACACGTCCGAGGCGCTGCCGTTCCAGGTCTCCACGGCGCTCGCGGACACCGAGACGATCGGCGAGGAGGCGCGCCTCAAGCACCGCTACCTCGACCTGCGCCGCCCCGCGCCCGCGCACGCGCTGCGCCTGCGCGCCAAGGTCAACCAGGCCGCGCGCCGCGTGCTCGACGCGGAGGAGTTCGTCGAGATCGAGACGCCGACCCTCACGCGCTCGACGCCCGAGGGCGCGCGCGACTTCCTCGTGCCCGCGCGTCTCGCGCCCGGCTCCTGGTACGCGCTGCCGCAGTCGCCGCAGCTCTTCAAGCAGCTCCTCATGGTCGCGGGCATGGAGCGCTACTACCAGATCGCGCGCTGCTACCGCGACGAGGACTTCCGCGCCGACCGCCAGCCCGAGTTCACGCAGCTCGACGTCGAGATGAGCTTCGTCGAGCAGGACGACGTCATCGCGCTCGCCGAGAAGATCCTCGTCGCGCTGTGGGAGCTCATCGGGTACACGATCCCGACCCCGATCCCGCGCATGACCTTCCACGACGCCATGCGGCTGTACGGGTCGGACAAGCCGGACCTGCGGTTCGGCAACCCGCTTGTCGAGCTCACGGACTACTTCCAGGACACGCCGTTCCGCGTGTTCCAGGCGGAGTACGTCGGCGCGGTCGTCATGGCGGGCGGGGCGTCGCAGCCGCGCCGCCAGTTCGACGCGTGGCAGGAGTGGGCCAAGCAGCGCGGCGCTCGCGGCCTCGCGTACGTGACGTTCGGCGAGGACGGCACGCTCGGCGGCCCCGTCGCGAAGAACCTGTCCGACGCCGAGCGCGAGGGTCTGCGCGACGCGACCGGCGCGCAGCCGGGCGACGCCGTGTTCTTCGCCGCGGGCAAGACGTCGGACTCGCGCGCCCTGCTCGGCGCCGCACGCCAGGAGATCGCGAAGCGCACGGGTGCCATCGACGAGGACGCCTGGGCGTTCGTCTGGATCGTGGACGCGCCGCTGTTCAAGCCGACGGGCGAGGACGACGACGTCGATCTCGGCAACTCCGCGTGGACCGCCGTGCACCACGCGTTCACGTCGCCCACGCCCGACTGGGTCGACACGTTCGAGCAGAACCCGGGCGAGGCGCTCGCGTACGCGTACGACATCGTCTGCAACGGCAACGAGATCGGCGGCGGCTCGATCCGTATCCACCGCCGCGACGTGCAGGAGCGCGTGTTCGATGTCATGGGCATCGGGCCGGAGGAGGCGCAGGAGAAGTTCGGCTTCCTCCTCGACGCGTTCAAGTTCGGCGCGCCCCCGCACGGCGGGATCGCGTTCGGCTGGGACCGCATCGTCGCGCTGCTGACGAAGTCGGACTCGATCCGCGACGTCATCGCGTTCCCGAAGTCGGGCGGCGGGTTCGACCCGCTGACGCAGGCGCCCGCGCCGATCACGCCCGAGCAGCGCAAGGAGGCGGGCGTCGATGCGAAGCCCGCCGCACCGAAGAGCGACGCGGGAGAGCCGACGCCGGAGGCATGACGACCCGCACCGCGCGCGAGGGCGCGCCGACCCGCGACGACCGGGTCGGCGCGCCCTCGCGCGTCGTACCGAGCCTGGGCCGCTGGGCGGACCACCCGGTCGTCCGTGCGGAGCGGGACGGCTGGGACGTCCTGGACGTCGTGGCGCGCGACGACGCGCTCGTCGGAGGAGTTCGAGCCGCGCCGCTGAGGGCGGCGTCCGGCGGTGCGGCCCGCGCGGACGCTCAGTGCGTGATCGCGAGCCTGCGGTGCACCCAGCGCAGCGGGCGGGGCGCCCACCAGTTGAACCGGCCGAGCAGCGTCATCGTCGCGGGGACCAGGAGCAGGCGGACGATCGTCGCGTCGATGAGCACCGCGACGGCGAGCGCGAACCCGACCTCCTTGATGACGAGGAGGTCGCCGAAGACGAAGCCCGCGAAGACGACGATGATGATCGCCGCCGCGGACGTGATGATCCGCCCGGAGCGCTGGAGCCCGAGGCGCACGGCCTCGTCGTTGGGATGGCCGGCGTCGTAGAGCTCCTTGACGCGCGCGAGCAGAAACACCTCGTAGTCCATCGCGAGGCCGAACGCGAACGCGACGACCAGCGCGACCACGTAGGTCTCGATCCCGCCGACCGAGGAGAAGTCGAGCAGGCCCTCCAGGTGCCCGTCCTGGAACACCCACACGAGCACGCCGAGCGAGGCCGCGAGCGAGAGCGCGTTCGTGAGCAGCGCCTTGACCGGCACGACGACCGATCCCGTCATGAGGAACAGCAGCACGAGCGTCGCGCCCACGACGATCCCGACGGCCCACCACACGCGCTCGCCGAGCGCGTCGAGGAAGTCGACCTGCCCGGCCGCCTGCCCGGTGACCCACACCTCGAACCCCGGGTCGGTGGCGCGCACCTCTCGCACGACCGACACCGCCTCCGCCCCGCCGGCGTCGTCCGCGTCGACGTGCACGCCGACGACGGCGTGGTCGCCGAGCGGTGCGGCGGGGTCGACGCTCGCGACGCCGTCGAGCCCCGCGACCTCGTCGGCCCACGCCTGGGCGTCCTCGACGCTCGCGTCGACCACGGCGACGACCTGGGCGCTCTCGCTCGACGGGTACTGCGCGGCGAGCTCGTCGACGAACTCCCGCTGCGGGGACCCCTGGGGCAGCAGCTCGATGCCCGAGTTGCGCATGTGCAGGCCGAGCACGGGCAGCGCGAGGACGACGAGCACGACGACCGTCGTCAGCAGCACCCACACCGGGTGGCGCTGCACGCGCGCGGCGAGGCGGGAAAAGGCACCCTCGTCGGACTGCACGTCCGCGGTCCGGGCGAGGACGCGGCGCAGACCGGGGATCCGGCCGAGGATCCCCGGCTTCGCGAGGCGGCGGCCGGAGAACGCGAGGAGCGCGGGGACGAGCGTGAGCGCCGTCGCCACCGCGACGAGGACGACGCCGAGGCCGCCCGCGCCGACCGACCGCAGGATGTCCGGGCGGAACACCATGAGCCCGGCGATCGAGATCGCGACCGTGAGCGCCGAGAACGCGACCGTGCGGCCCGCCGTCTCCATCGTCCGGATCAGCGCGGCGTGGACCACGCCGTCCCCGCGACGTCGGCGCAGGGACGGGTCGTCGCCCGCGGCGACCAGCCGGTGCAGCTCCTCCCGGAACCGCGACACGACGAGCAGCCCGTAGTCGATCGAGAGCCCGAGCCCGAGCAAGGTGACGACGTTGACCACGGACGCGTCGACGTCGAGCACGTACGTGAGCCCCAGCAGCACGCCCAGGCCCGTCCCGATGGACGCGACGGCCCCCGCCATCGGCATCGCGGCGGCGAGGAAACCGCCGAAGACGAGCACCATGATGAGCAGCGCGACCGGCAGCGCGACCTTCTCGCCCGTCGTCAGGTCCTCCTCGACCTGCCCCGTGATGGCGTCGACGATGAGCGCGTTCGAGCCCACGAGGCCCGTCGCGTCCCCGGCCGCGTCCGGAGCCGCCTCCGCGAGGACGCCGGGCACCGCCTCGAGCTGCTCGACGACGCGCTCGGCCACGGCGTCCGTGCGCTCGGCGTCGAGGTCGGTGCGCAGCGTCACCACGGTGAGGAACCCGTCCCCGTCGCTCGCGACGAGCGACTGCGCGGCCGGGTCCTCGACCCCGCCGGGGATCACGTAGGGATTGATGACCGTGTCCACGCCCTCGATCGCCACGAGGTCCGCGTTCACCTCGGTCATCGCCTCCACGACCTGCGCGTCCCCCGGGGCGACCTCGCTCACCAGCAGCGTGATCTCCGGACCGCCCTCGTCGTTCTCGGCGAGGATCTCGGTCGCGCGCTCGCTGTCCGAGCCGGGGATGGAGGGCGCCCCCGTGGTCACCCGGTCGAACACGCTCTCCCCGTGCACGCCGAACAGCGCGAGCGCGAACCCGAGCCCGGTGAGGACGACCCACACGACGACCGTGAGGCGGGGATGGCGGGCGACACGACGACCGAGGCTCGAGAACACGAGCGCCAGCATCCCATCCGTCCGCGCCGCGTGTCAGATCCCTCGCGGCGCTGTGGACGACGTTCACCCCACCTCCCCACGCCGGCGGCGTCCGGGCGCGTGGGCGGCGGTGCGTAGGCTCGGGGCATGTCCACCGGTGATCTTTTCGGCGGCGACCTCTTCGGCGCCGCCACCTCCGGCGCGCAGGGCACGCCGCGACCCGGACCGGGGGCCCCGCTCGCCGTGCGCATGCGTCCCGCCGCCCTCGACGAGGTCGCGGGCCAGGCGCACCTGCTCGTCCCCGGCTCGCCCCTGCGGCGCCTCATCGAGTCGGACGCGTCCGGCGGCCGGGCCGCGCCCGGCTCCGTCATCCTCTGGGGCCCGCCCGGCACCGGCAAGACGACGCTCGCCTACCTCATCGCGACCGCGTCCGGCCGCCGCTTCGTCGAGCTCTCCGCCGTCACCGCGGGCGTCAAGGACGTGCGCACCGTCGTCGAGGACGCCCGCCGCCGCCTCGCGACCGGCGGCGAGGAGACCGTCCTGTTCATCGACGAGGTGCACCGCTTCTCCAAGTCCCAGCAGGACGCGCTCCTGCCGAGCGTCGAGAACCGCTGGGTCACGCTCGTCGCGGCGACCACCGAGAACCCGAGCTTCTCCGTGAACTCGCCCCTGCTCTCCCGCTCGCTCCTGCTCACGCTCCAGCCCCTCGGGGACGACGACGTCCGCGCCCTCGTGCGCCGCGCCGTCGCCGACGACCGGGGGCTGGGCGGCCTCGTCGCGCTCACCGACGAGGCGGAGGACCACCTCGTGCGCCTCGCGGGCGGCGACGCGCGCAAGGCGCTCACCGTGCTCGAGGCGGCGGCCGGCGCCGCGCTCTCCGACGCCCCGGTCCCGGCCTCCGTGGCGGCCTCCGAGGACGCGACGACCGACGAGGACGGCGAGCTAGGCCCGGCGGACGGCTCGCCGGTGAGCGTGGACCTCGAGGCCGTCGAGCGCGCCGTGGACGTCGCCGCCGTGCGCTACGACCGCGACGGCGACCAGCACTACGACGTCGTGTCCGCGTTCATCAAGTCGATGCGCGGCTCCGACGTCGACGCCTCCCTGCACTACCTCGCCCGCATGATCGCGGCGGGGGAGGACCCGCGCTTCATCGCCCGGCGCATCGTCATCGCCGCCGCGGAGGACGTCGGCATGGCCGACCCGTCCGCGCTCCAGACTGCCGTCGCCGCGGCCCAGGCCGTCCAGCTCATCGGCATGCCCGAGGGACGGATCGTCCTCGCGGAGGCCGTCGTGCACCTCGCGACCGCGCCCAAGTCCAACGCCGCCTACCTCGGGATCGACGCGGCGCTCGCGGACGTGCGCGCCGGGAAGGCCGGGTCCGTCCCGCCGCACCTGCGCGACGCGCACTACCCGGGCGCGAAGCAGCTCGGCCACGGCACCGGGTACCGGTACGCGCACGACGCGCCCCACGGCGTCGCGGCGCAGCAGTACCTGCCCGACACGCTCGTCGGGTCGCGGTACTACACGCCGACCGACCGCGGGTACGAGCGCCAGGTCTCCGACCGCCTCGGGCGGATCCGGGACATCCTGGCGCAGGACGAGCCGGCGCGCTGACCCGTCGGGGGATCGCCACCCGGGCGTGCGGTAGACTTCTCAGGTTGCCTTCACGGCGACCACCTGGGACCTCGGCCCCGACCCGCACTCTCCCTCGGAGAAGCGCGCGGTCCATCGGCTGGTCCCGCACCCGGACCCGGACTCCCGGGACCAGGTGTGACGTCAGTACCCACACGACAGGAATGAGATATCGCTGTGACGTCTGTCAAGCGCTCGCGCCGCCAGGTCCGCCTGAGCCGCGCCCTGGGCATCGCCCTCACCCCGAAGGCCGTCAAGCACTTCGAGAAGCGCCCGTACCCCCCGGGTGAGCACGGCCGCGCCCGCCGCCGCACCGAGTCGGACTACGCGGTCCGTCTCCGCGAGAAGCAGCGTCTGCGCGCCCAGTACATGCTCCGCGAGAAGCAGCTCGCGCGTGCGTACGAGGAGGCCCGCAAGGACAAGGGTCTGACCGGTGAGGCGCTCGTCGAGAACCTCGAGACCCGTCTCGACGCGCTCGTGCTGCGCGCCGGCTTCGCCCGTACCATCCTGCAGGCGCGCCAGGCGGTCACGCACCGCCACATCCTCGTCGACGGCAAGATCGTGGACCGCCCGTCGTTCCGCGTGAAGCCCGGCCAGACCCTCCAGGTCAAGCCGAAGAGCCAGGCGACCACGCCGTTCCAGGTCGCGGCCGCGGGCGCGCACCGCGACGTCCTCCCGGCCGTCCCGGGCTACCTGGACGTCCAGCTCGAGAAGCTGAGCGCGATCCTCACGCGTCGCCCGAAGCGCGCCGAGGTCCCCGTGCAGTGCGAGGTCCAGCTCGTCGTCGAGTACTACGCTCGCTGACCCTCGCTCCGGACGCCTCGCTCACCGCTTCGTCGGCGAGCGAGGCGTTCGTGCGTCCGGACCGGTGCGCGCGCCGCACCGCGGCGACGGCGTCGTCGTGTCGTGCCCGACGGCGGTCCCCGCCCTGGTGCGGGTAGTGTTTCGCGGAGTCGTGGGCACGTCCGCGAGGACCCCGCGACGAGGAGGACCGTCCCGCGCGCGGCGCGCGACGTCCGTGCACGACGCACCCTGACTGGCACTGGAGGAAGAATGTCCCTGGGAGACGTGGCCGGCCTCATCGCAGCCATCGCGTTCGTGCTGCTCGTCGGCCTGCTCGCCGTGCCGCTCCTCAAGCTCGGCCGCGTGCTCGACGAGGCGCGCGCGAGCATCAAGGAGGTGACGGACCACTCGGTCCCGATCCTCGACGAGGCCGCGACCACGGTCGCCACGACCAACAGCCAGCTCGTCAAGGTCGACACGATCACGACGTCGGCCGCCCAGGTGAGCGAGAACGTGTCCGCGCTCACGGGGCTGTACGCCGCGACGTTCGGCGCCCCGCTGGTGAAGGTCGCCGCGTTCACCTACGGCGTGCGCCAGGCGGCCGCCCGCTCGTTCGGCCGACGCCGTTCGTCGGACGGCACCGGACGTGCCGAGGGGTCGCGCTGATGCGCCGCGTCTTCTGGATCGGCGTCGGGGTCGCGATCACGGTCGTGGTCGTCGTCCGCGGGAAGAAGATCCTCGCGCGGTACGCACCCGCGTCGCTCGTGGACCAGGCGACGGAGCAGGTCAACGGTCTGGGCGAGAAGGTCGTCGAGATCGCCCGCGACTTCCGCACCGAGTTCACGCTCGCGCGCGACGCGCGCGAGCAGGAGCTCATGGCGGCGCTCCTCGCGGAGGGCCAGGAGGACCCGGACGTCGTCCGAGCGCGGCGCGCGGCCGGCCGCCACACGCGCCCGGCCGCGGGAGACCCCAGCCCGTTCGACGACACGGACGACGTCGAGGACCTCCTCGGCTACTCCTTCTAGGACCCGCGCGGCCCGGCCGCCGCGACCCACAGCAAGCACCCCGCACGACCCACCGACTGCCCGAAGGACATCATGCGCACCGCCGAGATCCGCAAGCGCTGGCTCGACTACTTCGCCGACCGCGACCACACCGTCGTGCCCTCGGCGTCGCTCGTCTCCCCGGACCCGTCCACGCTGTTCACGATCGCGGGCATGGTCCCGTTCATCCCGTACATGACGGGCGAGCAGACCCCGCCCTGGGACCGCGCGACGAGCGTCCAGAAGTGCGTGCGCACGCTCGACATCGACGAGGTCGGCAAGACGACCCGTCACGGCACGTTCTTCCAGATGAACGGCAACTTCTCCTTCGGTGACTACTTCAAGGAAGGCGCGATCACCTACGCGTGGGACCTCGTCACGGGTTCGCGCGAGGAGGGCAAGTACGGGTTCGACCCGGAGACCGTCTGGGTGACCGTCTACCACGACGACGACGAGGCGCGGCAGCTCTGGAAGCGCATCGCCGGCCTGCCGGACGAGCGCATCCAGGCCCGCGGGAAGAAGGACAACTACTGGTCCACGGGCCAGCCCGGTCCCGCCGGCCCGTGCTCGGAGATCTACATCGACCGCGGCCCGGAGTTCGGTCAGGAGGGTGGCCCCGTCGTCGACGAGGACCGCTACCTCGAGATCTGGAACCTCGTGTTCATGCAGTACGCGATCGACGACGTGAAGTCCAAGGAGGAGTTCCGGATCGTCTCGGAGCTCGCGCGCAAGAACATCGACACGGGCATGGGCCTGGAGCGCGTCGCCTACCTGCTCCAGGGCAAGGACAACCTCTACGAGATCGACGAGGTGTTCCCCGTCATCGCGGCCGCCGAGGCGCTCTCGGGCCGGCGCTACCGCGCGAACCAGGAGGACGACGTGCGCATGCGCGTCGTGGCCGACCACGTCCGCTCGGCGCTCATGATCATGAGCGACGGCGTGCGTCCCTCTAACGAGGGTCGTGGCTACGTCCTGCGCCGCCTGCTCCGCCGCTCCGTGCGCGCGATGCGCCTGCTCGGCGTCGAAGACCGCGCGATGCCCGCGCTGCTCCCCGTGAGCCGCGACGCGATGGCGCCGTCGTACCCGGAGGTCGCGACCGACTTCGAGCGCATCTCGAACGTCGCCTACACGGAGGAGGACGCGTTCCGCCGCACCCTCACCTCGGGGACGACGATCCTCGACACGGCCGTGTCGAAGGCGAAGTCCGCGGCGGGGACCGGCGAGGTGCCGGTGCTCGGGGGCGACCAGGCGTTCGCGCTGCACGACACCTACGGCTTCCCGATCGACCTCACGCTCGAGATGGCCGCCGAGCAGGGCGTCCAGGTCGACGAGAAGGCGTTCCGCGCGCTCATGGCCGAGCAGCGCCAGCGCGCCCGGGCCGACGCGCTCGCCAAGCGCTCGGGCGGGGTCGACACGGCCGCCTACGAGTCGCTCGCGTCGGAGCTGTCCGCTCCGGTGGAGTTCCTCGGCTACACCGAGTCCTCGGCCGCCGTGCGCGTGGCCGGGCTGCTCGTCGACGGCGTGCCCGCGCCCGCCGCGACCGCGCCCGCCGACGTCGAGGTCGTGCTCGACCGCACGCCGTTCTACGCGGAGGCCGGCGGCCAGCTCGCCGACCACGGCACGATCGTGCTCGACGGCGGCGCGACCATCGAGGTCGACGACGTCCAGCACCCGATCAAGGGCCTGTCGGTGCACCGCGGCCGCCTCGTCGAGGGGACCGCGGCGCTCGGCGACCCGGGCACCGCGACGATCGACCGTGACCGTCGCAAGGCGATCAGCCGCGCCCACTCGGCGACGCACATGATCCACAAGGCCCTCCAGGAGTCGCTCGGCAAGGACGCGACCCAGGCCGGGTCGGAGAACGCGCCGAGCCGCATCCGGTTCGACTTCCGGCGCTCGTCCGCCGTGCCGGCGGGCGCGCTGTCGGAGATCGAGGAGCGGGTCAACACCCAGCTCCAGGAGAACCTCGAGGTCACGGACCAGCTCATGCCGATCACCGAGGCGCGCGCGCTGGGCGCGATGGCGCTGTTCGGTGAGAAGTACGGCGACGTCGTGCGCGTCGTGTCGATCGGCGGCGACTGGTCGCGCGAGCTGTGCGCGGGCACGCACGTGCGGCAGACGGGCCAGCTCGGCCTCGTCACGCTCCTCGGCGAGTCGTCGATCGGCTCGGGCGTGCGTCGCGTCGACGCCCTCGTCGGCGACGGCGCGTACGGCTTCCAGGCCAAGGAGCACGCGCTCGTCGGCCAGCTCACCGGTCTGCTCAACGTGCGGACCGAGGAGCTCCCGGACCGCGTGGGCGCGCTCGTGTCCCGCCTGCGCGACGCGGAGAAGGAGCTGGCGCAGCTCCGGCAGTCCCAGCTCCTCGCGGTGGCGGGCACGCTCGCCGCGGGTGCGGAGCTCTCGGGCGGCACGCGCGTCGTCGTGCACGACGCCGGCGAGGTCGCCTCCGCGGACGACCTCCGTGCACTCGCGCTCGACGTGCGCGGCCGCCTCGGCGAGTCCGAGCCGGCCGTCGTGGCGGTCGGGGGCGTCGCGAAGGACCGCCCGCAGGTGGTCGTCGTGACCAACGCGTCGGCCCGTGCCGCGGGCCTTCGCGCCGGCGTGCTGGCCAAGGCGGCCGCCCAGACCCTGGGTGGTGGTGGCGGCGGCAAGGACGACATGGCCCAGGGCGGCGGCACGGACGTGTCGGCGCTGCCGGCCGCCCTCCAGGGCGTGCGCGACGGCGCCGCGGCGGCCGCGTGACGGCCGTCCCTCCACCGCCCGGTGACGACGGGCGCGTCCCCCTCCCGCGGGGGGCGCGCCTCGGCGTCGACGTGGGCAGCGTGCGCGTCGGCCTCGCGGCGAGCGACCCCGACGGGCTCGTCGCGACCCCCGTCGAGACGCTCGCGCGCGACACGAAGGCTGGGGCTGCGGTCCCGGCGGACGTCGCGCGGATCGCCGCCGAGGCCGACGAGCGCGGCGCCCGGGTGGTCTACGTCGGCCTCCCACGGCACCTCTCCGGTGGCGAGGGTGCCGCCGCCCAGGGGGCGCGGGCGTACGCTGGACTCGTGGCACGCGCCGTCGCGCCGGTGCCGGTCCACCTCGTCGACGAGCGGATGACGACGGTCAGCGCGCACCAGGCGCTGCACGCGTCGGGGCGCGCCGGTCGCAAGCACCGGAGCGTCGTCGACCAGGCAGCCGCCGTTATCATTCTGCAATCCGCTCTCGACGCCGAGCGGGGCGCGGGGGCGCGCGCCGGAGAACCTGTAGACCCGACAGGAGACCACCGACCGTGACCGACCTGTTCGAACGGCCCGCCGTCCAGGGCGAGCAGCAGCCCGCGCGCTCGTCGCGCTCGGAGCAGCGTGCCCGCCGTGCGGCGAAGAAGCGACGCCAGCGCCGGCGTCGCCGCGCCCTCGTGGTGCTGCTCGTCTCCCTCCTCGTGGTGGGCGGCGCGGGGTACCTGCTGCTCGACAACGCCTCCGACCTCTTCGGGTTCGACAACCCGCTCGAGGCGAAGGACTTCGAGGGCCCGGGCACCGACCCCGTCGACGTGGTCATCGAGCCCGGCTCGACGGGCCGCGACATGGGCGCGGTGCTCACCGAGGCTGGCGTCGTCGCCAGCTCGGCGGCCTTCGCGAAGGCGTTCGAGGAGAACCCGAACGCGGGGAAGATCCAGCCGGGCACCCACACCCTGCTCCTCGGCATGTCGGCCAAGGACGCCGTCGCGCGCCTCGTGGCGAACGACTCGCGGGTCGAGACGAAGATCACGATCCCCGAGGGCAGCACGGTCGCGCAGATCCTCGAGAAGGCGTCCTCGGTGACCGACATCCCGGTCGCGGACTTCGAGGCGGCGATGGCGGACACTGCCGCAACCGGCCTTCCCGCCGAGGCGAACGGCAACTACGAGGGGTGGCTCTTCCCGACGACGTACGTCCTCGAGCCCGAGGACAAGAACGCGCTCGGGATCATCCAGGGCATGGTCAGCCAGACGCTGATGAAGCTCGACGAGCTCGGCGTCGCACCCGAGGACAGGGAGGCCGTCCTCATCAAGGCGTCCCTCATCGAGCGGGAGGCCGGCCGCGACGAGGACCGGCCCAAGATGTCGCGAGCGATCGAGAACCGACTCGCGACGGGGATGCCGCTGCAGATCGACGCGGCGGTCGCCTACGGCACGGGCAACCCTCCCGGGTACCAGGTGACCCCCGAGGACACGCGCGACGCGTCGAACCCGTACAACACCTACGCCCACAACGGGCTCCCGCCGGGTCCCATCGCGTCCCCGGGCGCGCCCTCGATGCAGGCGGTCCTCAACCCCGAACCGGGCGAGTGGCTGTTCTGGACGACGGTGAACTACGACACGAAGGAGACGCGCTTCGCGGTCACGCTCGCCGAGCACAACCAGAACGTCGAGGCGCTGAAGCAGTGGCTCGCGGAGAACGGCGGGTGAGCGCCGCGCGCGCTCCGCGACGGGCGGCCGTCCTCGGCCACCCCGTCGCCCACTCGCTGTCCCCGGTGCTGCACCGGACCGCGTACGAGGCGCTCGGCCTCGACGGCTGGTCGTACGAGGCGATCGACACGACCGAGGAGCAGCTCCCGGCGCTGGTCAACGGGCTCGACGCGTCGTGGGCGGGCCTGAGCCTGACCATGCCGCTCAAGCACGCCGTGATCCCGCTGCTCGACCACGTCGACCCGCTCGCGAACGTCGTCGGCGCGGTGAACACGCTCGTCGTGCAGCCCACGGGCGGGCGGCGCCCGACGTTCGTCGGGACGAACACCGATGTGCACGGTCTCGTCGCCGCGTTGCGTGAGGGACTGGGGGAGCGGGGCGCCCGGACTGCCGTCGTGCTCGGCGCGGGCGCGACCGCCGCGTCGACGCTCGCGGCCCTCGCCGAGCTCGGGTGCACCGCGCCGACGGTCCTGGTGCGCTCGCTCGGGCGCACGGGCACCCTCCAGCGCGCCGCGCACCGCATGGGCGTCGAGCCGCGGTTCGAGATACTCGACTCGTCGCCCGGGCTCGTCGCCCGCCTCGCGCAGGCCGACGCGGTCGTCGCGACCCTTCCGTCGCGTGCGGCCGACCCAGTGGCCGAGGCGCTGGCACAGGCGGCCCCGCGCGTGACGGGAGTGCTGCTCGACGTCGTCTACGACCCCCGTCCCACGGCGCTCTCGGCCGCCTGGGCTGCGGCGGGAGGCATCGTCGTGGGCGGCGAGCGCATGCTCCTGCATCAGGCGGCCGAGCAGGTGCGCCTCATGACGGGAAAGGTGGCCCCGCTCGCCGCGATGGACCAGGCGCTCGAGGCCGCGCTCGGCGTCGCGGCCTGACGGCCGGTCGGAGACCGTCGGACAGGGTCGCGCGCGCCGGACGCCGCTGTCAGGCGATCGCGTACGCCCGGAGCGCTGCGTCGCCGAGCACGGCGGCGACCCCCGCCCCGACGACCATGAACGGGCCGAAGGGGACCGCGGTGTCACGGCGCGCGCGCCGCGTGACGACGAGCGCGAGCGCCCACACGCCGCCGAGCAGGAACGGCAGGACGAGACCGGCGACGAGCTCGCCCCACCCGAGCCAGGCGAGCGGCGTGCCGAGCATCCCCGCGAGCTTCACGTCGCCGAAGCCGAGGCCCGGCGGGTAGGCGATCCGGAGCGCGGCGTAGGCCCCGAAGCCCAGGAGACCGCCGGCGACGGCACGGCCGAGGGCGGCGCCGTCACCGGTGGCGACCGCGCCGGCGCCGATCAGGAGCGCGGACGCGAGCCAGGACGGCAGGACGATCATGTCGGGCAGCCGGTGCGTGCGCGCGTCGACCACGGCGACGACCGCTCCGGCCGCGGCCACGAGCACGAGGGCCGGCGTGGCCCACGACGGACCCGACCACCACGCCGCGCCGGCCGCGGCGAGCCCCGCGAGGACGGCCCCGAGCCGCCCGGCGATCCGGAGCTCGCGGACGAGGTCGTCGCCCCGGCGTCGCACCCAGGGCGGCTCGTCGTCGGCCGTCACACGCTCGACCGCCTCCGGTGCGGCGACCCGCGCCGACGTGCCGTCCGTCGTCGTCCCGTCCCCCTGCTGGACCATGCGCGGCACCGTAGCGTGCCCGCCACCGCGCGCGCCGCCATCGTCCACAGCGCGCCGGACGGTGTCTCCGCCTCCCCGATCCCCGGGTGTCGGCCGCCCGGGACCTCGTCGGCGACCGCCGGTCCGCACTGCGGGCGCCCGCCGGGACGTGGGTGCCGACGTGGGAGGATGGCGATCATGCTGCGTTGGTTGACATCGGGTGAGTCGCACGGTGAGGCGCTGGTCGGGATCCTCGACGGGCTGCCTGCGGGCGTCGAGCTCACGACGGACGACGTGAAGGCCGCGCTCGCGCGCCGTCGCCTCGGGTACGGGCGCGGGTCGCGCCAGAAGTTCGAGCAGGACGTGCTGCGTGTCCTGGGCGGGCTGCGCCACGGCGTGACCCAGGGTGGCCCGCTCGCGCTCGAGATCGCGAACTCCGAGTGGCCCAAGTGGGTCGACGTCATGTCCGCGGACCCGGTGCCGCCCGAGGCGCTGCTGGTCGACGCCGGCACGGGCGACGCGCGCGAGATCGCGCGCAACCGGCCCCTCACGCGCCCGCGCCCCGGCCACGCCGACCTCGTGGGCATGCGCAAGTACGGCTTCGACGACGCCCGCCCCGTGCTGGAGCGCGCATCGGCGCGCGAGACGGCGACGCGCGTCGCTCTCGGCGCGGCGGCCGCGAAGTTCCTCGAGCAGGCGCTGGGCGTCCGCCTCGTGTCGCACGTCGTCGGCATCGGTCCCGTCGAGGTCCCCGAGGACGCCGCGGTGCCGGGGCCCGACGACGTCGCCGCGCTCGACGCCGACCCGGTGCGCTGCTTCGACGCCGCCACGTCCGCGGCGATGGTCGCCGAGATCGACGCGTGCCAGAAGGCCGGTGACACGCTCGGCGGCGTCGTCGAGGTCCTGGCCTACGGCGTCCCGTCCGGGCTCGGCACCTACGCGCAGAGCGACCGGCGCCTCGACGCGCGGCTCGCCGCGGTGCTCATGGGCATCCAGGCCATCAAGGGCGTCGAGGTCGGCGACGGCTTCCGCACCGCGCGCCGCCGCGGGTCCGCCGCGCACGACGAGATCGAGCGCGGCGCCGACGGCCTGATCCACCGCCTGAGCAACCGCGCGGGCGGCGTCGAGGGCGGCATGTCGAACGGCGAGGTCGTGCGCGTGCGCGCCGCGATGAAGCCCATCTCGACGGTGCCGCGCGCGCTCGCGACGGTCGACGTGGTCACGGGCGAGGTCGCCAAGGCCCAGCACCAGCGCTCGGACGTGTGCGCGGTCCCGCCGGCGGCGGTCGTCGCCGAGGCGATGGTCGCGCTCGTGCTCGCGGAGCAGGCGCTCGAGAAGTTCGGCGGCGACTCCGTCGCGGAGGTCCGCCGCAACGCCGAGGCCTATCTCGCCGCGATCCCGGAGCTGCAGCGCTGATGACGCCCGTCCCTCCGGGCACGCGCCCGGTCGTCGTCCTCGTCGGCCCGCCCGGCAGCGGCAAGTCGACGGTGTCGCGCCACCTCGCGGACCTGCTGGGCCTCGCGCAGCGCGACACGGACACCGACGTCGAGACCACGGCGGGCAAGCCGGTCGCCGACATCTTCGTCGACCACGGCGAGCCGCACTTCCGCGAGCTCGAGCGCGAGGCCGTGACGACGGCGCTCGCGACCCACGACGGCGTGCTCGCCCTGGGCGGCGGCGCCGTCCTCGACGAGCACACGCAGGCCGCCCTCGCGGCGTACGTCGCGGCGGGCGGCGCCGTCGTGTTCCTCGACGTGAGCCTCGCGCACGCGGCCCCGCGCGTCGGGCTCAACCAGTCCCGCCCGCTCCTGCTGGGCAACCCCCGCGCGCGGTGGGCCGCGCTCATGGAGGCGCGGCGTCCCGTCTACGAGCGGGTCGCGACGCTGCACGTCGTCACCGACGCGCGCACGCCCGCGCAGGTCGCCCAGGAGATCCGTGCGCACCTCGCGGGCGGCGCCGACGCGGCGGACCGCGCCGCGGCGCCCACCCCCGCCGACACCCCGGCCGAACAGGAGAACGCGTGAGCGACACGACCCCCGCCCCCGACGCCCAGGCTGGCACCCGGGCAGCCACCGAGCCCGTCGACGGGCCGACCGACGCGCAGCCCACCTCCGTCCCGACGCGCGTGCGGGTCGCCGGGGACCAGCCGTACGACGTCGTCGTGGGACGGCACCTGCTCGGCGAGCTGCCCACCATGCTCGGCGACCGGGTGCGCCGCGTGCTCGTGGTCCACCCCGCGGCCCTCGCCGCGACGGCGGAGGTGATCCACGAGGACCTCAAGGCGTCGGGGTACGAGGCGTACGTCGCGGAGGTCCCGGACGCGGAGGAGGCCAAGACCGCGCAGGTCGCGGCGTTCCTGTGGGGCGTGCTGGGGCAGCTGGACTTCACGCGCACGGACGCGGTCGTGACGGTCGGCGGCGGCGCGACGACCGACCTCGGCGGGTTCGTGGCCGCGACCTGGCTGCGCGGCATCCGCGTGGTGCACGTGCCGACGACGCTGCTCGCGATGGTCGACGCGGCGGTCGGCGGCAAGACGGGCATTAACACCGCCGAGGGCAAGAACCTCGTCGGGTCGTTCCACCCGCCCGCGGGCGTGCTGTGCGACCTCGCAGCGCTCGAGTCGCTCGGGCGCTGGGACTTCGTCGCCGGCATGGCGGAGGTCGTCAAGACGGGCTTCATCGCCGACGAGCGCATCCTCGAGCTCGTCGAGGAGCACGCGGACGCGCTGAGCGCGTGGGGCACGCGCCCGACCACGGACGAGACGTGGGCCGTCGTCGCCGAGCTCGTAGAGCGCTCGATCGCGGTCAAGGCGCGCGTCGTGGGGGAGGACCTCAAGGAGGCCGGCCTGCGCGAGATCCTCAACTACGGGCACACGCTGGGCCACGCGGTCGAGCTCACGGAGCGCTACCAGTGGCGCCACGGCGCGGCGGTGTCCGTCGGCATGGTGTTCGCGGCCGAGCTGTCGCGCCTCGCCGGGAAGCTCGACGACGCGGTCGTCGAGCGGCATCGCGCGATCCTGGGCTCGCTCGGGCTGCCGCTCACGTACCGCGGCGACCGCTGGGAGCATCTCCTGTCCGCCATGCGCCGCGACAAGAAGTCGCGCGGCGACCTCCTGCGCTTCGTCGTGCTCGACGACGTCGCGCGGCCCACGCGGCTCGAGGGCCCGGACCCGACGCTCCTCGCCGCGGCGTACGCCGAGATCGCGGCCGACGCGCCGGTGGGACGCGGCCCCGTCGCGCTCTGACGCGGCGCCCGGGGAGCGCCGCGGGGAGCCCGGAGCCGCTCACGCCCACAGGCCGCGTGCGCGGAGCACGTCGCGCAGCAGGTCCGCGCGGTCGGTGACGATCCCGTCGACCCCGAGGTCCAGCAGCCGGTGCATCGTCGCGCGGTCGTTCACGGTCCACGCGTGCACCGCGACGCCCGCCCGGTGCGCGGCCCGGACGAACCCCGAGTCGACGACGCGCACCCAGCCCCCGCGCACGGGGACCTGGAGGCAGTCGACCGAGCGCGCCGCGAGCCGGGCCAGGGCGTCGGTCCGCGCCCGCCCGGCGAGGAACATGCCCAGGACCGCGCCCCGCGCCCCCGACACGGTGACGGGGCGCGAGAGCCGTGCCACCGTCGCCTCCCGGCGCGACGCCGCGAACGACGCGACGCACACGCGGTCGTGCGCGCGCGTGCGCTCGATCGCCCGCGCGACCGGCTCGGCGGCCGCCGCCGACTTCACGTCGACGTTCACGCGCAGGTCCGGCCACGTGCCCAGCACGTCCTCGAGCGACGGCACGGGCTCGGTCCCGCCGATCCGGGCCGCGCGCACGGTCCGCCACGGGAGGTCGGCGACGAGCCCGCGCGCGTCCGTCGTGCGGTCCAGCGACGCGTCGTGGAGCGCGACCGCCACGCCGTCCGACGTCGCGTGGGCGTCCGTCTCGACGTACCGCAGCCCGAGGTCGCGGGCGGCGGCGAAGGCCGCCATGGAGTTCTCCAGGCCCGCGCGCGAGAAGCCGCGGTGCGCGAGCGCGACGAACGGCGCCTCCAGGTAGCCGCCGGTGCGGCCCGCGGCGACGCTCACGCCGCGACCTGCACGACGCGCTCGTCGAGCCAGCCGGCGAGGGCCTCCAGGTAGCTCGCGCGCGGCCCGTCGGCGGAGAGCGTGAGGTCGTGCACCGCGCCGGGGACGACAAGCTCCGTCACGTCGCGCCCGAGCCGCGGGGCGAGCCGGGCGATCTGGGCGACGTCGAGCACGGTGTCGCTCGCGTCGAGGTCCCGCTCGCGGTCCGGGCTCGTCGGGTCGTCCGTCCCGGACCGCTCGGCCCGGGCGACGAGCACCGGGCACGCGACCTCCAGGCCGCGCGCCACGCGCGCGTGCCCCTGGCGTACCGCCCGCAGCCAGCCGGCTCGCACCGGCACGCCCTCGGGGCGCTTGAGCGTGGTGTCGAAGGTCCACCGGCCGCCCCGGTCCGCGAGCAGGTGCCCGGTGTACGCGGAAGGCCCCGCACTGACGACCGTCAGCGGGCTCCACGGCCCGACGGCGTCCAGCACCCGCGTCCCCACGGTCCGCTCGACCCACGACGCGCGCAGGTCGAGGAACGGGCTGTCGAGCACGAGCGCGTCGCACCCGCCCCCACCCCGGTGAGCGTGGGCCCACAGCGCCGCGACGAGGCCGCCCGTCGAGTGCGCGTGCACGACCACCGGGCCCGGCGTCCGCCGCGCGGCCGCGACCGCCACGCCGAGGTCCGCCGCGGTCTCGCGCAGGTCGTCCACGTAGTGCGGCACCTGCCCGGGGCGCAGCGACCGGCCCGCCCGCCGCAGGTCGACGCCCAGCGCGTCCCACCCCGCCTCGGCGAGCGCCCCGACGACGTGGTCCTGGAAGACGTAGTCGTTGTAGCCGTGGACGAGGACGACCGTCCCGACAGGTCGGGCTGGCCGGTGCGCGCGCCGCACGAGCGTCAGGACCGGCGGGACCGCCTCGCGCGCGCTGCCCGGGGTGGCGACGCCCGGCAGCCGCGGGGCCGGGAGCCCGAGCGACTCCCACCCCTCGACCAGCGCGTCGGGCTCCCAGCGGGCACGGGTGGCGGCGACGAGGCTCACCCCGCCAGCGTGCCCGACGGCGCCGGCCGCCGCGCGTCGAGAAGCCCGTCGCGTGCCGTGGGCCCGACCACGGCACGAGCACCCACGCGCCGCGCCCCGCGGCGCCGCTAGGCTCGGGCGCCATGGAACGCGTGCTGGTCCTCAACGGACCCAACCTCGGCCGGCTCGGAGTCCGCGAGCCAGAGATCTACGGCTCGGCGTCGATGGCCGACCTCCAGGAGTCCGCGGTCGCGTGGGGGAGCGCGCTCGACCTCACGGTCGACGTGCGGCAGACCGACGACGAGTCCGAGCTGGTGGGCTGGCTCCACGAGGCCGTCGACGCCCGCACCCACGTGGTGCTCAACCCGGCCGCGTTCACGCACTACTCCTACGCCGTGCGCGACGCCGCGGCGCAGGTCACGACCTCCGGCCTCCTGCTCGTCGAGGTGCACCTGAGCAACCCCGCGGCGCGCGAGTCGTTCCGCAGCCAGTCCGTCGTCGGCGCGGTCGCCACGGGGACGATCGCGGGGTTCGGGTTCGACTCGTACCGGCTCGCGCTCGAGGCGCTCGCGGCCCGGCTGCGGGGCTGACGCGGCGCCCTCCGTGCCGAGCGTCGGCCTTGATCCCTCTCTCTCAAGCCCTCATGCTTGATTAGACCTTCTCAAGGGCCTAGCCTGGATCTCATGTTCGTCCTCACCGTCGACCAGCGCGGGAGCACGGGCCACCCGGACCGGGTGCCCGAGGTGCTCGCGCGCCTGGGCGAGCTCCTCGACGGCCGCCCCGGCGTCGTGGTCCCGTTCGACCGGACCGTGGGCGACGAGGTGCAGGGCGTGCTCGACGACGCCGGCACCGTGGTCGAGGTCGTGCTGGACCTGCTGCGCGACGGCGGCTGGAGCGTCGGCGTCGGCACCGGGAGCGTCGACGAGCCCCTGCCCGCGGTCTCGCGCGAGGCGTCGGGAGAGGCGTTCGTGCGGGCGCGCGAGGCGGTCGAGCAGGCCAAGTCGCGCGCGGCGACGGCGCCCGTCGCCGTCCGGGGCGAGCCGTCGGCGCGGGCGGCCGAGGTCGAGGCCCTCCTGCGCCTCCTCGCGGCGGTCGTGGACCGGCGGACCGCGCCGGGGTGGGAGGCGGTCGACACGCTCGCGCGCGTGGGTGGCACCCAGAAGGATGTGGCCCGCGCGCTCGGGGTCTCCGAGCAAGCGGTGAGCCAGCGGCTGCGCGCCGCGCTGTGGCCCGAGGAGGCGGCGGTGCGGCCCGTGGTGGCGAGGCTGCTGGGCGAGCTCGGGGCGAGCCGACGGGGTGAGCCGTCGAAGGATCTGCGGGAGGGCGGGAGATGACGGACCCGGTGTCGGTCGTGCTGGTCGTGCTGGTGTGGGTCGTGGCGCTCGCGGTGAGCGTCCTCGGCGGAGGGACCGTGACGCAGTGGGTGCTGCGCGCCGCGGCACGCTCCGGCGACCCGGCCCGGGCGGGCTCCCGGCGGGCGGGGCGCGCGAGGTCGCGGGCCGCCGCGGCGGACCCGGCCTCCGTCCCCGTCCCCCCGCCGCCGCCTCCCACGACGGGACCCATCGGGACCGAGGCCGTGAAGGCGCTGCGCGGCGGCACGTGGATCGGGATCCTCGAACGGTTCGCCATCACCGGCTGCCTCCTCGCCGGGGAGCCCGGCGGGATCGCCTTCGTCGTGGCGATCAAGGGCCTCGGGCGCTACCCGGAGCTGCGGGAGCACCCGGTCGCGTCCGAGCGGTTCGTCATCGGCACGCTCGCCTCGATGTGCTGGGCGGCGACCGTGGGCGTGGTCGCGAACGCGGT
This sequence comes from Cellulosimicrobium sp. CpK407, assembly GCF_051844275.1. Taxonomy (NCBI): domain Bacteria; kingdom Bacillati; phylum Actinomycetota; class Actinomycetes; order Micrococcales; family Promicromonosporaceae; genus Cellulosimicrobium; species Cellulosimicrobium sp. CpK407. Next base: position 151,038 of record NZ_JBGNYC010000002.1, on the reverse strand, counting down.
CCTCGTCGCGCTCCGGTAAGATCGTCAAGGCCCATTTCCGCATCCCGTCCTCGAGGACCCTGTCGTGCCGTCCCGGCACGCGGCTCCGCGTGGGGCGGAGACCGCAGACCCTCCGACAGGAAGACGAACGTGGCGACCACCAACGACATCAAGAACGGCACCGTGCTGCGACTCGACGGCCAGCTGTGGACCGTGATCGAGTTCCAGCACGTCAAGCCCGGCAAGGGTGGCGCGTTCGTCCGCACCAAGATCAAGAACGTCATGACGGGCAAGACGATCGACAAGACGTTCAACGCCGGCCTCAAGATCGAGACGGCCAACGTCGACCGCCGTGACTTCCAGTACCTGTACCAGGACGGCGCGGACTACGTGTTCATGGACACCTCGACGTACGACCAGATCACGGTGGGTGCCGAGATCGTGGGCGACGCCAAGGACTACATGCTCGAGAACCAGAACGTCCTCATCGCGTCGAACGACGGCCAGCCGCTCTACATCGAGCTGCCCGCCTCGGTCGTCCTCGAGATCACGTACACCGAGCCGGGCCTCCAGGGCGACCGCTCCACGGGCGGCACCAAGCCGGCCACGCTCGAGACGGGCGCGCAGATCCAGGTCCCGCTCTTCCTCGAGCAGGGCACCAAGGTCAAGGTCGACACGCGCGACGGCTCGTACCTCGGCCGCGTGAACGACTGACCGCCGGCACGACGGGCTGACGACACACATGGCCGCACGCACCAAGGCGCGCAAGCGCGCGCTCGACGTCCTCTTCGAGGCGGAGCAGCGCCAGGTGGACCCGGCGACCCTCCTCGCGGAGCGCGTCGCCGACCCCGGCACCGCGCAGACCGCCCTGCCGCAGTACGCGGTCGACATCGTCGAGGGCGTGCTCGCGCACCGCGACCGCATCGACGAGCTGATCGAGACGTACTCCCACGGGTGGACGCTCGAGCGGATGCCGGCGGTCGACCGGGCCCTGCTGCGCATCGGCGGCTGGGAGATCCTCTTCAACGACGACGTCCCGGACGTCGTCGCGATCGACGAGGCCGTCGACCTCGCGCGCTCCCTGTCGACCGACGACTCGCCGTCGTTCGTCAACGGGCTGCTCGCCCGCATCGTCGAGATGAAGCCGACGATCACGGCCTGAGCGCTCCACGGCCCCGCTGCGGGCCGGCGCGACCCTCGACGCGGCGTCGGTCACAGGTGTGACCGACGCCGCGTCTTATCCGGCGGGACGCGTACCCGCCGCCGCGGCCCGCGGCGGTAGGGTGGGTGACCGTCAGACATCCTTTAATGCCCGTCCCGTGAGGCGGGGAAGGAGGTCGCCGGACATGAGCTCTGGCGCTGCTGTGCCCACACCACCCCCATCGACCCCGGAGACGACGCCCGAGGCCGGGACCGTCGTCCTGACGGCCGCCGACATCTCCCGCGCGCTGACGCGCATCGCCCACGAGATCGTGGAGCGCAACAAGGGGGCCCACGACCTCGTCCTCCTCGGGATCCCGACGCGCGGCGTCCCGCTCGCGACGCGGCTCGCCGAGCGCCTCGCCGCGATCGAGGGGACGCCCGCAGACGGCGCGCCGGACCCGCACGCCATCGTCGGCGAGCTCGACGTGACGATGTACCGCGACGACCTGCACCGCCACCCGACGCGCACGATCGGCGCGACGCGCCTGCCCGCGTCGGGCATCGACGGCAAGGTCGTGGTCCTCGTCGACGACGTGCTGTACTCCGGGCGCACGATCCGGGCCGCGCTCGACGCGATCAGCGACCTGGGCCGTCCCCGCGCGGTGCAGCTCGCGGCACTCGTCGACCGCGGTCACCGCGAGCTGCCGATCCGTCCGGACTTCGTCGGGAAGAACCTGCCGACGTCGACGTCCGAGCGCGTCAGCGTGCGCCTCGCCGAGGTCGACGGCGCGCCCGCGGACGGGTCCTCCGCGGACGCGGTCGTGATCCGGTCCGCCACCACCGGGACGGAGGCCCCCGCATGAGGCACCTGCTGTCCACCCAGGACCTCGCCCGCACCGACGCGGTGCGCATCCTCGACACGGCCGCGCAGATGGCCGCGACGCAGGCGCGCGAGATCAAGAAGCTCCCGACGCTGCGCGGGCGCACGGTCGTCAACCTCTTCTACGAGGACTCGACGCGCACCCGCATCTCGTTCGAGACCGCGGCCAAGCGCCTGTCGGCCGACGTCATCAACTTCTCGGCCAAGGGCTCGAGCGTGTCCAAGGGCGAGTCGCTCAAGGACACCGCGCTGACCCTCCAGGCGATGGGCGCGGACGCGGTCGTCGTGCGGCACCAGGCGTCCGGCGCGCCGCACCTGCTCGCCCACGCGGGCTGGCTCGACGCCGCCGTCCTCAACGCCGGCGACGGCACGCACCAGCACCCGACCCAGGCGCTGCTCGACGCGTACACGCTGCGCCGCCACCTGTCCGGGACGGGGCTCACCGCCCCCGGCGCGAGCGGCCCGGACGACGCGGCCGCGCGCGGCGCGGGCCTCGACGGGCGCCACGTGGCGATCGTCGGGGACGTGCTGCACTCGCGCGTCGCGCGCTCCAACGTGCACCTGCTGCACACGCTCGGTGCGCGCGTGACGCTCGTCGCCCCGCCGACGCTCCTGCCGGTCGGCGTCCAGACGTGGCCGTGCGCGGTCTCCTACGACCTCGACGCGACCCTCGCCGGCGACACCGCGCACGGCGGCCCGGACGCCGTGATGATGCTGCGCGTGCAGCGCGAGCGCATGAGCGGCTCGGGTGCCGGCGGGGGAGCGTTCTTCCCGAACCCCCTCGAGTACAGCCGCAAGTACGGGCTCGACGCCCGGCGCCTCGGGCTGCTCGCCGAGCACGCGATCGTCATGCACCCCGGCCCGATGAACCGCGGGCTCGAGATCTCCGCGCAGGCGGCGGACTCGCCGCGCGCCGTCATCGTCGAGCAGGTCGCGAACGGCGTCGCCGTGCGCATGGCCGTGCTCTACCTCCTCCTCGCGGGCAGCGACGAGACCGACGCCGCCCCGGCCACGGCCGTCCCGCACCCGCCCGTCCAGCCTCCCGTCGTCGAAAGGGTCCCCGCCTCGTGAGCAGCGCCGCAACCACCACGTACGTCCTGCGCGGCGCGCGCCCGCTCGGCGGCGACCCCGTCGACCTCGTGCTCTCCGGCGGCGTGATCGCCGAGATCGCGCCGGTCGGTGCCGCGCGGGCCGGGTCCGCGGACGACGAGACGGTGGTCGTCGACGCGACCGGCCTCGTCGCGCTGCCGGGCCTGGTCGACCTGCACACGCACCTGCGCGAGCCGGGCCGCGAGGACGCCGAGACGATCGAGTCCGGCACCCGCGCCGCCGCGGCGGGTGGGTTCACCGCCGTGCACGCCATGGCGAACACGACGCCCGTCGCGGACACGGCCGGCGTCGTCGAGCAGGTGTGGCGCCTCGGGCGCGACGCGGGCTGGGTCGACGTGCACCCGGTCGGCGCCGTCTCCGTCGGCCTCGCCGGCGAGCAGCTCGCCGAGCTCGGCGCGATGGCCGACTCCGCCGCGCGCGTGCGCGTGTTCTCCGACGACGGCAAGTGCGTCGACGACCCGATCCTCATGCGCCGGGCGCTGGAGTACGTCAAGGCGTTCGACGGCGTCGTCGCCCAGCACGCGCAGGAGCCGCGCCTCACCGAGGGCGCCCAGATGAACGAGGGCGTCGTCTCTGCCGAGCTCGGCCTCGCGGGCTGGCCCGCGGTCGCCGAGGAGGCGATCATCGCGCGCGACGTGCTCCTCGCGGAGCACGTGGGCTCGCGCCTGCACGTGTGCCACCTGTCCACCGCGGGCTCGGTCGAGATCGTGCGCTGGGCCAAGGGCCGCGGGATCGACGTCACGGCCGAGGTCACGCCGCACCACCTCGTCCTCACCGACGACCTGGCGCGCGGCTACGACCCGACGTTCAAGGTCAACCCGCCGCTGCGCACGGCCGCGGACGTCGAGGCGGTGCGCGAGGGCCTGGCCGACGGCACGATCGACATCGTCGCGACCGACCACGCGCCGCACGCGCGCGAGGACAAGGACTGCGAGTGGGCGGCGGCCGCGTTCGGCATGACCGGCCTGGAGACGGCGCTCAGCGTCGTCCAGCAGACCATGATCGACACCGGCCGACTCACGTGGGCCGACGTGGCGCGCGTGCTCTCGAGCGCGCCCGCGCGCATCGGTCGCATCGACACCGGCGCGCGCGCCCAGGGCCGCCCGCTCGAGGTCGGCGAGCCCGCCAACGTGACGCTCGTCGACCCGGCCGCGCGTCGGGTCGTCGACGGTGCGGGGCAGGTCACGGCGAGCACCAACACGCCGTTCCAGGGCCGCGAGCTGCCCGGCGCCGTCGTCGCCACGTTCCTGCGGGGGCGCGCGACCGTGCTCGACGGCGCACCCGTCCCGGCACCCGCGGACGCGCAGGGGGTGGGGGCGTGAACCTGCCCCAGCCCGTCGCGGTCGGCATCTGGGTCGTCCTCGGCGTCGTCCTCCTGACGCTCGTCCTCGTCGGCCGCCGGCGCCTCGTGCGTCGCTCGGCCGGCGTCGTCCCGACGCCCCCGGCGGTGCCCGCCGAGGCCGCGCGGGGCGCCGTGGTGCTCGGGCCGCTCGACGCGCTCTACGTGTCCAGCACGCTCGCGGGCGACTGGCTCGCGCGCGTCGGGGCCCACGGGCTCGGCGACCGGTCCCAGGCCCAGGCGACCGTGCACGACGGCGGCCTGCTCGTCGAGCGCAGCGGCGCCCCGGACCTGTGGGTGCCCGCCGCCGCGGTCGGGGGCGTGGCCCTCACTCCCGGGATGGCCGGCAAGTTCGTCGGCAAGGAGGCCATCGTCGTCGTGACGTGGACCGTGCCCGGTGAGCCGGTCCCTGCCGACGCGCCCGAGGTCCCGGCGAACCCTGAGGTCCGGCTCGACACGGGCCTCCTGCCCCGCCACGACCACGACGTCGCGCGCCTCCTGGAGGCCGTCCGCGGTCTCGCCGGACGAGCCGACGCCGACCGCGACGAACCCGTCGCCGCCGGCACGCACGAGCGACGACCCGGGGCGCCGAGCGGCGCCGCCCCCGCAGACCCCGCAGACCCGGCGCCGACGCGCGAGAGCGCGGCCCCCGGCACCGACGAGAACGACGAGGAAGCACCGTGACCGCCCCAGTGAACACAGCGACCACCCTGACCTCAGCGACCGCGCCGCCCGCCGACCGGGCCCTGATCGTCCTCGAGGACGGGACCGTGCAGACCGGGCGCGCCTACGGCGCGCGCGGCACCACGGTCGGCGAGATCGTCTTCAACACCGGCATGACCGGCTACCAGGAGACGCTCACCGATCCCTCCTACCACCGGCAGATCGTCGTCATGACGGCGCCCCACATCGGGAACACCGGCGTCAACGACGAGGACCCCGAGTCGGGCAAGATCTGGGTCGCCGGGTACGTCGTGCGCGACGCGGCCCGCCGCGCGTCGAGCTGGCGCGCGCAGCGCACCCTGGACGAGGAGCTCGCCGCGCAGGGCGTCGTCGGCATCAGCGACGTCGACACGCGCGCCCTCACGCGCCACCTGCGCGAGCTCGGCGTGATGCGCGCCGGCATCTTCTCCGGCGACGCGCTCGTGCGCGACGGCTACCCGCGCACCGTGGAGGACCTCGTCGCCGAGGTGAAGGCGGCGCCCGCGATGGCCGGTGCCGACCTCGCGCGCGAGGTGAGCACGGACACGGCGTACGTCGTCGAGCCCTTCGAAGGCACGACGCCGGACGGCGAGCCCGTCGCCACCGTCGTCGCCGTCGACCTCGGCATCAAGTCGATGACGCCGCAGCGCCTCGCCCAGCGCGGCGTGCGCGTGCACGTGGTCCCCGCCGCGTCGACGATCGAGGACGTCGAGGCGTACGCGCCCGACGGCGTGTTCTTCTCCAACGGCCCGGGCGACCCCGGGGCGGCGACGCACGAGGTCGAGCTGCTGCGCGGCGTCCTGGACCGCGGCACCCCGTTCTTCGGCATCTGCTTCGGCAACCAGATCCTCGGGCGCGCCCTCGGCTACGGCACGTACAAGCTCGCGTACGGCCACCGCGGCATCAACCAGCCCGTCATGGACCGCCGGACCGGCAAGGTCGAGGTCACCGCGCACAACCACGGGTTCGCCGTGGACGCGCCGCTGGACGGCGAGTCCGTCGCCCCGCACGACGGCGGCCGCTACGGGCGCGTCGTCGTGTCCCACGTCGGGCTCAACGACCAGGTGGTCGAGGGGCTCGAGTGCCTCGACCTGCCCGCCTTCTCCGTCCAGTACCACCCCGAGGCCGCGGCCGGCCCCCACGACGCCGCGTACCTCTTCGACCGCTTCGTCGAGCTCATGGCGTCCCGCCGCGCCCAGAGCTCCGCAGCCGCCGACCAGAACACCAAGGAGAGCTGACCGTGCCTCGCAGAACCGACATCTCCAGCGTCCTGGTCATCGGGTCCGGCCCGATCGTCATCGGCCAGGCGTGCGAGTTCGACTACTCCGGCACCCAGGCGTGCCGCGTGCTCAAGGAGGAGGGCCTGCGGGTCGTCCTCGTGAACTCGAACCCGGCCACGATCATGACCGATCCCGAGTTCGCCGACGCGACCTACGTCGAGCCCATCACGACCGAGGTCCTCACCTCGATCATCGCCAAGGAGCGCCCCGACGCGCTCCTGCCCACGCTCGGCGGGCAGACCGCGCTCAACGCGGCGATCGCGCTCGACGAGGCGGGCGTCCTCGCCGAGTACGGCGTGGAGCTCATCGGCGCGAACATCGAGGCGATCCAGAAGGGCGAGGACCGCCAGCAGTTCAAGGACGTCGTCGAGAAGTGCGGCGGCGAGTCGGCGCGCTCGGTCATCGTCCACACGGTCGACGAGGCCGTCGCGGCCGCGGGCGACCTCGGCTACCCGATGGTCGTGCGCCCGTCGTTCACGATGGGCGGCCTCGGCTCGGGCTTCGCGTACGACGAGGAGGAGCTGCGCCGCATCGTCGGGCAGGGCCTGCACTACTCCCCGGTGACCGAGGTGCTCCTCGAGGAGTCGATCCTCGGCTGGAAGGAGTACGAGCTCGAGCTCATGCGCGACAAGCACGACAACGTCGTGGTCGTGTGCTCGATCGAGAACGTCGACCCCGTCGGCGTGCACACGGGCGACTCGATCACGGTCGCGCCGTCGCTCACGCTCACGGACCGCGAGTACCAGAAGCTGCGCGACATCGGCATCGCCGTGATCCGCGAGGTCGGCGTCGACACGGGCGGCTGCAACATCCAGTTCGCCGTCGACCCGGACACGGGCCGCGTCATCGTCATCGAGATGAACCCGCGCGTCTCGCGCTCGTCGGCGCTCGCGTCCAAGGCGACCGGGTTCCCCATCGCGAAGATCGCGGCGAAGCTCGCCGTCGGCTACACGCTCGACGAGATCCCCAACGACATCACGCAGGTCACGCCGGCCTCGTTCGAGCCGACGCTCGACTACGTCGTCGTCAAGGTGCCGCGCTTCGCGTTCGAGAAGTTCCCGGCCGCCGACCCGACGCTCACGACGACCATGAAGTCCGTCGGCGAGGCCATGGCGCTCGGGCGCAACTTCACCGAGGCGCTCGGCAAGGCGCTGCGCTCGATCGACAAGGGCGGCTCGGTGTTCCACTGGGACGGCGAGCCCGTCTCGGGCGCGGACCTCGACGAGCTCCTGGTGCGCATCGCGCGCCCCACGGAGAACCGGATCATCGGCGTCCAGCAGGCGCTGCGCGCCGGGGCGAGCGTGGAGCAGGTGTTCGAGGCCACGAAGATCGACCCGTGGTACCTCGACCAGATCCAGCTGGTCAACGAGGTGGCGGCGGCCGTCGCCGACGCGCCCGCGCTCACGGAGGACGTGCTGCGCGAGGCGAAGAAGCACGGCCTGTCCGACGCGCAGGTCGCGCGCCTGCGCGGCATGGGCCCCGCCGGCGAGGCGACCGTGCGCGAGGTGCGCTACGCGCTCGGCGTGCGCCCCGTCTACAAGACGGTCGACACGTGCGCGGCCGAGTTCGCCGCCCGCACGCCGTACCACTACTCGTCCTACGACCTGGAGACCGAGGTCGCACCGCGCGAGCGCGAGGCCGTGATCATCCTCGGTTCGGGCCCCAACCGCATCGGCCAGGGCATCGAGTTCGACTACTCGTGCGTGCACGCGGCGCTCACGCTGCGCGAGCGCTACGAGACGGTCATGGTCAACTGCAACCCGGAGACGGTCTCGACCGACTACGACACGTCCGACCGTCTCTACTTCGAGCCGCTCACGTTCGAGGACGTGCTCGAGGTCTACCAGGCCGAGCTCGCCGCGGGGCCGGTCAAGGGCATCATCGTGCAGCTCGGCGGGCAGACGCCGCTCGCGCTCGCGCAGCGCCTCGCAGACGCGGGCCTGCCGATCCTCGGCACGAGCCCCGAGGCGATCGACGCCGCCGAGGACCGCGGGGAGTTCGGCCGCGTGCTCGTCGAGGCGGGCCTGCCCGCCCCGGCGTTCGGCACGGCGCGGTCGCTCGACGAGGCGAAGGACGTCGCGGCCGGCATCGGCTACCCGGTGCTCGTGCGCCCGTCCTACGTGCTCGGTGGTCGCGGCATGGAGATCGTCTACTCGGCCGAGCAGCTCACGGGCTACGTCGAGCGTGCGCTCGCCGCGGCCGCCGCCGAGGACCGCACGGCAGGCACGCTGCCCGCGCCGCTGCTCATCGACCGCTTCCTCGACGACGCGATGGAGATCGACGTCGACGCGCTCTACGACGGCACCGAGCTGTTCCTCGGCGGCGTGATGGAGCACATCGAGGAGGCGGGCATCCACTCCGGCGACTCGGCGTGCGTCCTGCCGCCCGTGTCCCTCTCGGAGCAGGAGATCGAGCGCATCCGCCGCTCGACCGAGGCCATCGCCCAGGGCGTCGGGGTGCGCGGCCTGCTCAACGTGCAGTACGCGCTCGTCTCCGACGTGCTGTACGTCCTGGAGGCCAACCCGCGCGCGTCGCGCACGGTGCCGTTCGTCTCGAAGGCGACGGGCACGTCGCTCGCGAAGGCTGCGGCGCGCGTCATGGCCGGCGAGTCGATCGCCGAGCTGCGGGCCGCGGGCGTGCTGCCCGCCGACGGCGACGGCGGCACCCTGCCGCTCGACGCGCCGATCGCGGTCAAGGAGGCGGTCCTGCCGTTCAAGCGCTTCCGCACCGCGGACGGCGTCGTCGTGGACACGGTGCTCGGCCCGGAGATGCGCTCGACGGGCGAGGTCATGGGCTTCGACCGTGACTTCCCGCACGCGTTCGCCAAGTCGCAGGCCGCCGCGTTCGGCGGGCTGCCGACGTCGGGCCGCGTGTTCGTCTCGGTCGCGGACCGCGACAAGCGCTCGATCGTCTTCCCGGTCAAGCGCCTCGCGGAGCTCGGGTTCGAGATCCTCGCGACGGACGGCACGTCGAGCGTGCTGCGCCGCAACGGCATCGCGTCGCGCGTGGTGCGCAAGTTCTCCGCGGGCCGCGGGGCGGACGGCGAGCCGACGATCGTCGACCTCATCACGGCCGGCGAGGTGGACATGGTCATCAACACCCCGTCCGGCCAGGGCGCGCGGGCCGACGGCTACGAGATCCGGGCCGCCACGACCGCGGCGGACAAGCCGATCGCGACGACCGTCGACCAGCTCGCCGCGGCGGTGCAGGGCATCGAGGCGGTCCTCGCGGGACCGTTCGCGGTGGCCAGCCTCCAGGAGCACATGGCGGGCGAGGGCCTGACGGCCGGCGTCACGCTGCCCGCCGCCGCGGAGCGGGTGGGCGCGTGAACGCGGGCTTCGGCGCACGGCTCGCTGCCGCGACGGACGATCACGGGCCGCTGTGCGTCGGGATCGACCCGCACCCCGGCCTGCTCGCGGACTGGGGCCTCACCGACGACGCCGCGGGGCTGCGCGAGTTCGGGCTGCGGGTCGTCGAGGCGGTCGGCGGGCGCGTCGCCGCGGTGAAGCCGCAGTCGGCGTTCTTCGAGCGGCACGGGTCGCGCGGCGTCGCGGCGCTCGAGGAGGTCCTCGCGGCGGCCCGTGCGGCGGGCACGCTCGCGATCATGGACGCCAAGCGCGGCGACATCGGCTCGACCATGGCCGCCTACGCCGACGCGTACCTGCGCGACGGCTCCCCGCTGGCGGCGGACGCGCTGACGGTCTCGCCGTACCTCGGCTTCGGTTCGCTCCAGCCCGCGGTGGACGCCGCCCTGGAGACCGGGCGCGGGCTGTTCGTGCTGTGCCTCACCTCGAACCCTGAGGGGGCCGAGGTGCAGCACGCGCGCCGCGGCGCCGGGGCCGACGTGGAGTCGGTCGCGGCGCACGTGGCGCGCGAGGCCGCGCGGCTCAACGCGCCCGTCGTCGAGTCGGGCGACGCGCTCGGACCGGTCGGGCTCGTCGTCGGTGCGACCATCGCCGACGCCGCGGCCCGCACCGGCACGGACCTCGCGGCGGTGCGGGGCCCGCTCCTGGCCCCCGGCGTGGGTGCGCAGGGCGCGGGAGCGGCCGAGCTCGCCGCCGTGTTCGGGGACGCGCGGCGCCAGGTGCTCGCGTCCTCCTCGCGCGGCGTCCTGCGTGCCGGACCGGACGCCGACGCCCTGCGCGCCGCGGCGCGAGCGGCCACGGACGAGGCGGCGCAGGCCCTGCGCGGCTGAGAGACCGACCCGGGCGACGGGGCCGGCACCTGCGGGTGCCGGCCCCGCCGTCGTTCCGGGACGTGGTCGGCGAGGGTCCGGGCACGCTGGTCGTCGTCGTGCCGTGCGAGACTGCGCCCATGACCTCCCACGACACGTCCCACGACGCGGGCCCGCGCGGCTCCGGCACGCCCACGGAGGCGGCTGCCGCCGTCCCCGCACCCGAGGGCGCGGCCGTGCCGGGCGCGCTGGACGTGCCGGGCACGTGGAACGCGCGCGACGTCGGAGGCCGGGCGGTCCCGGTCGGCCACGACGAGCCCCTGCGCACCGGCGTCCTGCTGCGGACGGCGAGCCTGTCGCGCCTGACCCCGGCGGGCCAGGCGGCGCTCTCCGACCTCGGGGTGACGACGGTCCTCGACCTGCGCGGGGACGACGAGCTCGAGCGCGACGGTGCGGACGCGGTGCCGGGCGGCGTGCGGGTGCTGCGCCGCGGCATGGACCCCGCGCAGGGCCTGCAGGCCGGGGGCGGCGGGGGAGCGTCGGCCGACCCCGCGGCGCTGATCGCGGGCCTGCTGGCGGCGGACGACCCGACCGCGGTCGCGCGCCGCATGATGCACGGCGTGTACGCGACGTTCGTCCAGGACCCGGGCATCCGCGCGACGGTCGGGCGCGTGCTCGGCGAGGTCGCGTCGTCGGACGGCGCCGCGGTCGTGCACTGCTCGGCGGGCAAGGACCGCACCGGGTGGGTGGTCGCCCTCGCCCAGTACGTCGCGGGCGTCGGGGAGGAGGACCGCCTGGCGGAGTACCTCGCGAGCCGGTCGGCCGTGGGTGGACTCGCCGCGCTCGTCCCGCCCATCCCGGGCCTGTCCCCGGACGCGCTGGCCCCGGTCCTCACGGTGGAGCCGGAGTACCTCGAGGCGGCGTGGGAGCTCGCCGCCCGCGAGCACGGGAGCGTGGACGGCTACCTCGTCGCGTGCGGGGTGACCACGGCCGTGCGCGACGCGCTCGTCGCGCGCCTCGTGGCGTCCTGACGGTCCCCCTCGGTCACCTCACGACGCCCCTCGCTGCGCCGACGGCGCGCGACGCGCCCTGCCCAGTCGTTGCCCGATCGGTCGAGGCTCGCTACTTTCGAGGGGTCGGCTCCGTGCGTCGGCGCAGGTCGCCCGGGTGATTCACCCGATTAGGGCTCCTCGTCGGGGCACGCCGGGACGACTGAGTGGGCCCATCCGCCTGACGACGAGTAGGTGACTTGCGTGGCACTTCCACCCCTGACCCCAGAACAGCGCGCGGCGGCGCTCGAGAAGGCCGCAGAGGCCCGACGCGTGCGCGCCGAGGTGAAGAACAGGCTCAAGTACTCCCAGGGCTCCCTGAAGGAGGTCATCGAGCGCGGGCAGACGGACGACATGATCGGCAAGCTCAAGGTGGTCTCGTTGCTGGAGTCCCTGCCCGGCGTGGGTAAGGTGAAGGCTCGGGCGATCATGGAGGAGATCGGGATCGCCGAGACACGTCGTGTCCGCGGCCTCGGCCCCCACCAGTCCGCGGCCCTCATCGAGAGGTTTGGCTGACATTTCCGCGCACCCGTCCGACCCGACGCCGCACGCCCCCGCCGAGGGGACGTCGGCGTCGGTGGTCTCACCCGGCCCCGCCCGCCTGACCGTCCTTGCCGGTCCGACCGCCGTGGGGAAGGGGACGGTGTCGGCGGACATCCGGGCCCGGTACCCGGAGGTGTGGCTGTCCGTGTCCGCCACGACGCGCGACCCGCGGCCGGGGGAGGTGGACGGCGTCCACTACCTGTTCGTCGGCGCCGACGAGTTCGCCCGCATGGTCGCGGACCGGGAGCTGCTCGAGTGGGCGGTGGTGCACGGTCGCAACAGCTACGGCACGCCCCGGCGTGCGGTCGAGGAGAAGCTCGCCGCGGGCGTGCCGGCGCTCCTGGAGATCGACCTCCAGGGCGCCCGCCAGGTGCGGGCCTCGATGCCCGAGGCGCGCTTCGTGTTCCTCGCCCCGCCGAGCTGGGACGAGCTGGTGCGCCGGCTCGTCGGCCGCGGCACGGAGGACGCGGAGGAGCGCGAGCGTCGGCTCACGACGGCGCGGGTCGAGCTCGCGGCGGAGTCGGAGTTCGACCACGTCATCGTCAACGACGAGGTGCACCGCGCGACGGACGAGCTCGTGCGCGTCATGGGGCTCGAGCCCCGGCCCGTCGTGGGCGGGACGGGCGACGCCGCGCGGTCGGCGGATCCCGCGCCGCCCGAGCGCACCGAGCAGCACACTCAGCAGCACACTCAGCAGCACACCGAGTAGACTGTCCTGCGGTGCCCGCGCGCGGGCCCGCTCCCCGGTGGGCCGCAGGCCCGGTCCGCGGACCCGGCGACTGCCCGGGGCCGCGCCGCCCGGCCCCGGACGGAGCGGTCGGCGCGCCGCCGCCATCGACCAGCTGCAGCCGTCGGCTGCAGACCCTTGAACCCACGGAGCGAACTGTGTCCGGAACCGTCGCCGCCCCCGAGGGCATCACCGACCCGCCGATCGACGACCTGCTGGAGCACGTCGACTCGAAGTACGCGCTCGTCATCTACTCGGCCAAGCGCGCGCGCCAGATCAACGCGTACTACTCGCAGCTCAGCGAGGGCCTGCTGGAGAACGTCGGGCCGCTGCTCGAGACGCGCAACCAGGAGAAGCCGCTGTCGATCGCGATGCGCGAGATCAACGCGGGCCTGCTGACGATCGAGGCCGAGCCCGACGAGGCCGACGAGGCCTGAGCCCGTACGCCGCGCCCCTCACGACGAGGGCGCGGCGTTCGTGCGTCCACGGCCGTCCGCCCCCGGGGTGGACGCGGAGTTCGAGCGGGACCGGCGGGAGGAGCGACATGCGGATCGTGCTCGGGGTGAGCGGCGGGGTCGCGGCGTACAAGGCCGTGCTGCTGTTGCGGCTGCTGCGCGAGCGAGGGCATCGGGTGCGCGTGGTGCCCACGGCGTCGGCGCTGCGGTTCGTGGGCGCGCCCACGTGGGAGGCGCTGTCGGGCGAGCCCGCGACGGACCAGGTGTTCGAGGACGTGGAGCACGTGCCGCACGTCGCGCTGGGCCAGGGCGCCGACCTGGTGGTCGTGGCGCCCGCGACCGCGGACCTGCTCGCGCGGGCGGCGTCGGGCCGGGCGGACGACCTGCTGACCTCGACGCTGCTGACCGCGCGCTGCCCGGTCGTGATGGCGCCCGCGATGCACACCGAGATGTGGGAGCACCCGGCCACGCGCGCGAACGTGGCCACGCTGCGCGAGCGCGGCGTGCACGTGATCGAGCCGGCGTCGGGCCGTCTGACGGGTGCCGACACGGGCCCGGGGCGCCTGCCCGAGCCCGACGAGATCGCGCGCGTCGCCCTGGCCGTCGCGGAGGGCGCCGACGACGAGGCGGGCGCCAGCGGGGAACCGGCGCCGGCGCGCGACCTCGCGGGTCGCCGGGTCGTGGTCTCCGCGGGCGGAACGCGCGAGCCGATCGACCCGGTCCGCTTCATCGGCAACCGGTCCAGCGGGCGCCAGGGGGTCGAGCTCGCGCGGGCGGCGCGGGCGCGGGGCGCCCACGTGACGCTCGTCGCGGCGAACCTGGCCCCGGACGTCGCCGCGCTGGTGCGGGACGCCGGCCTGGACGACGTGGTCGGTGTCGAGACGACGGCCCAGCTGCGCGACGCGGTGCGCGCCGCGGCGGCGTCGGCGGACGTCGTCGTGATGGCCGCTGCGGTCGCGGACTTCCGCCCGGCGCACGCGCCCGGGGCGAAGATCAAGAAGGTGCCGGGCCGCGGGCCGGAGCCGATCGCGCTCGTCGAGAACCCGGACGTGCTCGCCGAGCTCGCGCACGACCGGCTGCGCGCCGGCCAGGTCGTCGTGGGGTTCGCGGCCGAGACGGGCGACGCGGACGGCTCGGTGCTCGACCACGGCCGGGCGAAGGCGCGCCGCAAGGGCGCGGACCTGCTCGTCGTGAACGCGGTGGGCGAGAGCCTCGGGTTCGGCGTCGACGCGAACGACGTGACCGTCGTGGACGGGTCCGGCGACGTCGTCGCGACGGCGGGGGGCACGAAGCGCGCGGTGGCGGACGCCGTGTGGGACGTCGTCGCGGGCCGGGTGGCCGCGGCGACGGCGGGCGACGGGGTCGCACGGGTCGAGTGACCCGCGTCTCGTCTCGCCTACCGGATGCCCGCGCCCACGCCTCGGGACAGTAGGCTGTGCGGCATGGCTGATCTGCGTCTGTTCACGTCCGAGTCCGTCACCGAGGGGCACCCGGACAAGGTCTGCGACCAGATCTCCGACTCCATCCTCGACGCGCTCCTGACGCAGGACCCGACGTCCCGCGTGGCGGTCGAGACCATGGTCACCACGGGCCTCGTGCACGTCGCGGGCGAGGTGACCACGGACGCGTACGTCGAGATCCCGCAGATCGTGCGCGACGTCGTGCGCCGCATCGGGTACACGTCGTCCGCGATCGGCTTCGACGCGGACTCGTGCGGCATCTCCGTGTCGATCGGGCAGCAGTCGCCCGACATCGCGCAGGGCGTCGACAAGAGCCTCGAGGAGCGCGACGACCAGCGCGACCACGACCCGCTCGACGCGCAGGGCGCGGGCGACCAGGGCCTGATGTTCGGGTACGCGAGCGACGACACGCCGAGCCTCATGCCGCTGCCGGTCTGGCTCGCGCACCGCCTCGCGGAGCGTCTCGCGCTCGTGCGCCGCGACGGGACGGTGCCGGGCCTGCGCCCGGACGGCAAGACGCAGGTCACCATCGGGTACGACGGCGACCGTGCGGTCACGCTCGACACCGTCGTCCTGTCCACGCAGCACGACCCGGACGTGCGCCAGGACGCGCTGCACCGGCTGGTCGCGGACGACGTGGTCGCGCCGGTCCTCGAGGCCGCGGGCGTCGACCTCGACACGCGCGCGACCCGGTTGTTCGTCAACCCCACCGGGACCTTCGTCGTCGGCGGCCCGCAGGGCGACGCCGGCCTGACGGGCCGCAAGATCATCGTGGACACCTACGGCGGCATGGCCCGCCACGGCGGCGGCGCCTTCTCCGGCAAGGACCCGTCGAAGGTGGACCGCTCGGCCGCCTACGCGACGCGCTCGGTCGCGAAGAACGTCGTCGCGGCGGGCCTCGCGCGCCGCTGCGAGGTGCAGGTCGCGTACGCGATCGGCAAGGCGCACCCCGTGGGCCTGTACGTGGAGACGTTCGGCACGGAGAAGGTGCCGGTCGAGCGCATCACGGCCGCGATCCGCGAGGTGTTCGACCTGCGGCCCGCGGCGATCATCCGCGACCTGGACCTGCTGCGCCCCATCTACGCCGCGACGGCCGCGTACGGGCACTTCGGGCGCGAGCTGGACCAGTTCACGTGGGAGCGCACGGACCGCGTCGCGGACCTGCAGTCCCAGGTGTGACGAGCCCGGCCCGGCTTCGCACGGCCGCGCCGGCTCGCCTGCCGGTCGACCTGCTGGCGTGCCCGAGCGTCCGCGCGCTCGGCGAGGTGCCGCCCGCCCGCCCGGTCGTGACGGCGGCGCGTGGTTCGATGACGTCGTGAGCGAGCCCGAGGACACGGCGCAGGCGGTGCAGGACACCCTGCCGGGCGTCTCGGCGCCCGCGGCACGGCGCCCGGCCGTCCCGGCGTCCC
This sequence comes from Cellulosimicrobium sp. CpK407, assembly GCF_051844275.1. Classification (NCBI taxonomy): domain Bacteria; kingdom Bacillati; phylum Actinomycetota; class Actinomycetes; order Micrococcales; family Promicromonosporaceae; genus Cellulosimicrobium; species Cellulosimicrobium sp. CpK407. The sequence continues at coordinate 134,788 of NZ_JBGNYC010000002.1, read as the reverse complement.
AGCAGGTCGCGGGGCACCTGCCCGTCGCGCGCCTGGCGCTCGACCTGGCGCCCCCGCACCTGGACCGCGCGTTCGACTACCTCGTGCCCGCCACGATGTCCGACGACGCGCAGCCCGGCGTGCGGGTCAAGGTGCGGTTCGCCGGACGCGACGTCGACGGGTACGTCCTGGAGCGGACCGAGCGCTCCGACCACGACGGCCGCCTGCTGCCGCTGCGCCGGGTCGTCTCGCCGGAGCCGGTGCTCTCGCCGGCCGTGGCGCGGCTCGCGCGCTCGGTCGCCGACCACTACGCGGGCACTCTGTCGGACGTGCTCCGCCTCGCCGTCCCGCCCCGGCACGCGCGCGCCGAGCAGGCGCTCGCGGCCGCCGTCGCCGCGGCACCCGGGAGCGGCGCCGCGGGGGGCACGACGCCGGTGGGCGAGTCCGGCGCGGCACACCCCGCCCCGTCAGAGGCCGCAGGGTCCGGTGCGGTGTCCGGCGGGTCCGTGTGGGCCCCGTACCGCGCCGGCGCGGCGTTCCTCGCGCACGTCGCGGGCGGGGGCGCGCCGCGGGCGGTGTGGACCGCGCTGCCGGGCCTCGCGCCGCCCGCCCCTCCTGCCTCGGTGCCGGGGCCGGTCGAGCGCGGGAAGGGTGCCGCGCGGGTGCGCCGGGCGGCGGACCCGCTGCCCGTGACGCACTGGGCCGCGGCCGTCGCGGAGGCGGTGCGCGCGGCCCGGTCGGGCGGCCGGGGGGCGCTCGTCGTCGTGCCTGACGCGCGGGACGTGGACCAGGTCTGCGCCGCCCTGGACGCCGCGGGGCTGCCCCCGTGGGACGCCGCGACCGGGGGTGAGGTGGTGCGCCTCACCGCGGACGAGGGACCGGCGCCCCGGTACCGTGGCTTCCTCGCGGTGCTGCACGGCCGGGCGCGGGTCGTCGTGGGGACCAGGGCGGCGGCGTTCGCCCCGGTGGCGGACCTCGGTCTCGTGGTGTGCTGGAACGACGGCGAGGACACGCTCGCCGAGCCGCGTGCCCCCTACCCGCACGCGCGCGAGGTGCTCGCGCTGCGCAGCGACCAGGAGGGTGCCGCGTTCCTCCTCGGTTCGCACGGCCGCACGGTCGCGGCGCACGCGCTCGTGACCCGGGGCTGGGCGCACGACCTGGCGGCGCCGCGCGACGTCGTGCGGGCACGGGCGCCCCGGGTCCGCGCCCTGACCTCCGTGGAGCTCGCCGCCGAGGGCCCGGGCGCCGCGGCCCGCATCCCGACCGCGGCGTGGCGCGCGGCTCGCTCCGCGCTCGAGCAGGGGCCGGTGCTGGTGCAGGTGCCCCGCTCCGGGTACGTGCCCGTCGTCGCGTGCGGGCGCTGCCGCACGCCGGCGCGCTGCACCGTGTGCCACGGCCCGCTCGCGCTGTCCGGCCCGCAGGCGACGCCGCAGTGCGCGTGGTGCGGGGCGCTCGCGGGCGGGTGGTCGTGCGCGGAGTGCCACTGGACGGGGCTGCGGTCGGTGCGCGTGGGGTCGCAGCGCACGGCGGAGGAGCTGGGACGCGCGTTCGCGGGCGTGCCCGTGCAGGTGTCCGGCGCGGCCGCGGCGGGCGGCGTGCTGGGCGCGGTGTCGTCCCGACCGGCGCTCGTCGTCGCGACGCCGGGTGCGGAGCCGGTCGCCGAGGGCGGGTACGCGGCGGCGCTCCTGCTCGACGCCGCCGTGAGCACCGCGCACGTCGGGCTGGACGTCGCGCAGGACGCGCTCGCGCGCTGGCTCGCCGCGGCGGCGCTCGTACGTCCGGCGACCGCGGGCGGGCAGGTGCTGCTCGTCGGCGACGCCGCCCCGGCGCCGACCAACGCGCTCGTGCGCTGGGACCCGGCGCTCCTCGCGGACCGGGAGCTCGACGAGCGGGCCGAGCTGTCCCTGCCGCCCGCCGTCCGGGTGGCGGCGGTGACGGGGGACCGCCCGGCCGTCGCGGCGCTGCTGGGGCGGGTGGAGCTGGCGCGGCCCGACGCCGTCCTCGGTCCCGTGGAGGTGCCCGCGCCCCCGCCGCGCGGGCGGGCGCCGGGGGCGGGCGGCCCAGGGAGCGGGGCCGTCGACGGCCCGGGGCCGGGGATGCTGGACGCCCCACCCGTGCGCGCCGTCGTGCGGGTGCCCGTGCGCGACGGCCGGCGGCTCGCGCGTGAGCTCGCCGCGTCCCTCGCGGTGCGGTCGGCGCGCCGGGAGCCGGGTAGCGTGCGGGTGGAGCTCGACCCGAAGGAGATTCTGTGACGACTCACCACCCCGCGCCGACCGGCGGCACCCCCGAGCGCGCGGTCGACGCCGTGCTGTACGACTTCGGCAACGTGCTGGTGGGCTGGGACCCGTACGGCGCGTACGCCGGGCTGGAGCGGGAGGTGGTCGACGCGTTCTTCGCCGACGTCGACTTCCGGGTCCTCAACCACGAGCGCGACGCCGGGGCCACGTGGGCGGACGCGCGCGCCGCCGTCGCGGCGTCCCACCCGCACCACGTGGCGCTCCTGGACCGCTACGTCGCGGAGTTCCCCGCGACGCTCACCGGCCCCGTGGAGGGCTCCGAGGAGCTGGTGCGCGAGCTGCGCGACCTCGGGCTGCGCCTCTACGGGCTGACGAACTGGTCCGCCGAGCTGTACCCCCACGCCGGGCCCGCCGCCCCGGCCACGACCCTCATGGAGGACGTCCTCGTCTCCGGGCGCGAGGGTCTCGCCAAGCCCGATCCCGCGATCTTCGCGCTCGCGGTCGACCGGTTCGGCCTCGACCCGGCGCGCACGCTCTTCACCGACGACAGTCCCGCGAACATCGACGCCGCGGCCCGGCTCGGCCTGCGCACGCACCTCTTCGACGGCACGCCCGGCCTGCGCGCCACCCTGCGTGACCTCGGCGTGCCCGTCGCGCGGTGACGGTCGCCGCGGGCGTCCGTGGCGCGTCCCGCACCGCGCGGGCCGGAGGTGGTCGACCGGGGTCCCTGGGCTGACGGGCGCCGACCCTTCCGCGGGTGCGCGGCGTCTGCTGGGATGAGAGCCGTGCTCCCCGCTCGGCGACCGGCCCTCATGGCGTCCGCGCTGCTCGTGGTGGCGGCGCTCGCGGCCTGCTCCGACGGCGCGCCGAGCGCGACCGCACGGTGGCACGTCGCTCCGGACGCGGACCTCGCGGGGGACGTGCTGCCGATCGTGGTCGAGCACGGCGCCGCCTGCGAGGAGTACGCGGGCGTCGACGTCGTCGAGAGCGACGACGCGGTCGAGATCACCGTGCGGGTGGTCGTCCGGCGACCGGAGGAGGGGTCCGTGTGCACCGAGGCGGCGATCTCGCGCCGGGTGGACGTCCCCCTGGACGTGCCGCTCGGCGCGCGGACGGTGGGCGGACCAGGGCACGAGGAGACTCCCGCGCTCGGGTAGCGCGGCTCCCGACCGCGCGGGCGGGAGCGCCGCGCGACCTAGACTCGGGCCCATGCGCCTGCTGTTCGCCGGGACCCCGGATACCGCGGTCCCGTCCCTCGACGCCCTCCTCGACTCCCGCCACGACGTCGTCGCCGTCCTCACGCGCGCCGACGCGCCGTCGGGCCGGGGACGGCGCCTGACCCCGAGCCCCGTCCGCGTGCGCGCGGCGGAGGCCGGGATCCCCGTGATCACCGACCGCCCCCGCGGCGAGGAGTTCCTCGCGCGCCTCGCGGAGCTCGACGTCGACGCGGCACCCGTCGTCGCGTACGGGGGGATCCTGCGCCCCGACGTGCTCGCCGTGCCGCGGCACGGGTGGGTCAACCTGCACTTCTCCGTCCTGCCGGCCTGGCGCGGCGCCGCGCCCGTGCAGCGCGCGATCATCGCCGGGGACGAGGTCACCGGCGCCACGACGTTCCTCATCGAGGAGGGCCTGGACTCCGGCCCCACGCTCGGCACGACGACCGAGACCATCCGTCCCCGCGACACCGCCGGGGACCTCCTCGGCCGCCTCGCCGTGTCCGGCGCGGGCCTGCTCGTCGCGACGCTCGACGCGCTCGAGGACGGGACCCTGCGCCCGCAGCCCCAGCCCGCCGACGGCGTCTCCCACGCCGCGAAGCTCACGCCCGCCGACGCGGAGGTGCGCTGGGACCACCCGGCGCTCGCGGTCGACCGCCTCGTGCGCGGCTGCACGCCGGCGCCGGGCTCCTGGACCACGGTCCCCGGTCCCGACGGCGCGCGCGCCCGCCTCGGCCTCGGCCCGGTGACGCCGCGCCCCGACGTCACGGACCTCGCCCCCGGGCAGGTGCGCGCCGGGAAGAAGGAGGTGCTCGTCGGCACCGCGACGCACGCCGTCCGGCTCGGGGACGTCGCGCCCGTCGGCAAGAAGCAGATGCCCGCCGCCGACTGGGCGCGCGGGGCACGCCTCCCCGAAGAGCTCGTGCTCGGCGCGGAGGTCGCCCGATGAGCGGCGGCACGCCCGCGGACCGCGACCGCGACGCCATGGACCGCCGGCCGTCGACCAGGGGATCGAACGCACGTTCGAACGATCGGGCGAGCGGATCCGCGCGGGACGACCGCGAGTCGAACGCGCGTTCGAGCGCGCGCGGAGAGGCCGAGCTCGACGGCTCGAACGACCGTTCGAACCGGTCCGCCGGTGGCCATGACCGCCGTGCCGACGATCGCCGCGACGCCCGCGGGCGCCAGCGCGGCGCCGCCCGCTCCCGGGGCGAGACGTCCCGCAGCGCGCACGCACCCTCCCAGCGCCGCAAGGGCACCGACCCCGCCCGCGCCGTCGCCTACGACGTCCTGCGGCAGGTCGACGGCTCCGACGCCTACGCCAACCTCGTCCTGCCCCCGCTGCTGCGCGAGCGCGGCATCCGCGGCCGCGACGCGGGGTTCGCCACCGAGCTCGCCTACGGCACCCTGCGCCTGCGCGGGCGCTACGACGCGATCCTCGCGCTGTGCCTCGACCGCCCCCTCGAGCGCCTCGACCCGCCCGTGCTCGACGTCCTGCGGCTCGGCGCGCACCAGCTCCTCGGCATGCGCGTGCCCCAGCACGCCGCCGTGTCCGAGACCGTCGGCCTGGCCCGGGAGCGCACCGGCGCCGGCAGCGCCCAGCTCGTCAACGCCGTCCTGCGCCGCGTCGCCCGCACCCCCCTCGACGACTGGCTCACCACCATCGCCGACGACGCCCCGGACGCCCTCGCGGCGCTCGCGGCCACCCAGAGCCACCCCGTGTGGATCGCCCGCGCCCTGCGCGACGCCCTCGCCGGCAACGGGCGCCCCGTCGCCGAGCTCGACGCCCTCCTCGCCGCCGACAACGACGCCCCCCGCGTCACGCTCGTCGCCCGTCCCGGCCTCGCCGACCCCGACGAGCTGGCCGACGGCGACGACCGCGTCACGCCCTCGCGCTGGGCCCCCACCGCGCTGCGCCTCGAGGGCGGCGACCCCGCCGCGTTCGGCGCCGTGCGCGACGGCCGCGCCGGCGTCCAGGACGAGGGCAGCCAGCTCGTCGCGCTCGCGCTCGCCGCCGCACCGCTCACCGGACCGCAGCCCGGCTCCACCGGCGACGACGCGCGCTGGCTCGACCTGTGCGCCGGCCCCGGCGGCAAGGCCGCGCTCCTCGCGGCGCTCGCGGCCGAGCGCGGGGCACGCCTCGTCGCCAACGAGGTCCAGCCGCACCGCGCACGCCTCGTGGAGAACGCGCTCGCCGCTGTGCCCGCGGACGCCGTGGAGGCCGTGCGCACGGGTGACGGGCGCGCCGTCGGGCAGGACGAGCCGGGTGCGTACGACCGCGTGCTCCTCGACGCCCCCTGCACCGGCCTCGGTGCGCTGCGCCGTCGTCCCGAGTCCCGGTGGCGGCGCACCCCGGCGGACCTCGCGACCCTCACCGGGCTCCAGCGCGAGCTCCTCGACTCCGCGCTCGACGCCGTCCGGCCCGGGGGAGTGGTCGGGTACGTCACGTGCTCGCCCCACCTCGCCGAGACCCAGGTCGTCGTCGCCGACGTGCTCCGCCGCCGCGACGACGTCGAGGTCCTCGACGCCCCGGCCGTCGTGCGCGACGTCGTGCGCCCCGAGGCGCGCGACGCGATCGAGCTCGGCGACCGCCAGGACGTCCAGCTCTGGCCGCACGTCCACGGCACCGACGCCATGCACCTCACGCTCCTCCGTCGCATCTGACCAGGCCACAGTGCCTTTGTCAGGATATTCGGCGGAAGTCCGTGTCATGATAGTCGGACATAGTTCGCTGGCAGGAGGGAAGACGCGATGACAGGACACTGGACGGGCGCCCGGAGCGCGCGCGACATCGGCGCGGCCGTCCGCAGGGTACGGCGAGCGCAGGGCATCACTCAGGCGGAGCTCGCCGACGACCTCGGAATCACTCGCCAGTATCTCTCCGAGCTCGAGAACGGCGTCGACAACCTCTACATCACCCGGCTCTTCGAGGTCCTCGACCACCTCGACATCTCCCTCCGCCTCGAGGACCGATCGTGAGACGGGCCGAGGAGCTCGACCTCTGGCTCTACGGGACTCACGCCGGGCGCTTCACGCGACGACGAGACGATCGCGTCGACCTCACATGGACAGACGAGGCCTACGAACGGTGGGGGATCGGCGCGCGAACGCTGTCCCACCTCCTCCCGATGGAACCCGACGAACCACCACACCCCGCCCGGGCCACCGCATGGCTCGACGGGCTCATGCCCGAGGGCCGCGCCCGCGACCAGATGGCCATGGAAGCCGCCGTCGACCCCGAGGACCACCTCTCGTTCTTCACGGCGTACGCAGGCGACACCATCGGGGCCGTAGAGCTGCGCCCTCCAGGCCAAGCCGGCCATCGATCCGTTCCCGCCGAACGGCTCGACGACGCCGCGGTCGCCAGGCTCCTTCGAGAAGGCGTCGCGCGATTCGGCGGCGTCGGACGAAGCAAGCACCTCACCAGCTCCCTGCCCGGCATGGAACCCAAGATCACCCTCCTCCACGACGAGCACGGCTGGGCCCGCCCCCACGGATCCGCCCCCACCACCCACATCCTCAAGGTCGCCCGCCCCTCCGACTCACCCACCGCCGACCTCGTTAACACCGAAGCCGCCGCCCTCGACCTCGCCCGCCGCGTCGGCCTCACCACCGTCGACGCGCACGTCACCGAGTTCGACGGCGAACGCGCCATCGTCGTCACCCGCTACGACCGCATCCCCGACCCCCGCGAACCCAGCGGCACCGCCCGCCTCCACCAGGAAGACGCCGCCCAGGCCCTCGGCATCAACACCCGCGACCCCGAACGCAAGTTCCAGCACGGACGCCGCTTCCCTTCCCTCGCCGCCATCGCCCGCACCCTCCGCGACGACGGCACCCGCCCCGACCCCCTCCTCGCCCTCACCACCTTCAACCTCGCCCTCGGCAACACCGACGCCCACGCCAAGAACATCTCCGTCCTCCGCCACGCCGACGGCACCGTCCGCCTCGCCCCCGCCTACGACGTCTCCATGCACCTCCACCACGACCACGCCTCCCGCGTCTTCGCCATGGACGTCGCCGGAGAACGCGACATGGACCGCCTCACCGCCGACCACCTCGTCACCGAAGGCACCGCCTGGGGCCTGCCCCGACGCCGCGCCCAGCGCGCCGTCGTCCAGACCCTCGACGCACTCCTCGCGGCGCTCGCGGACGTCGACCGCGACGCCCACCCCGGCGTGAGCCGCCACGCCTGGCGCACCGTCGAGCAGCGCACCACCGACCTCCGCCGAGGCATCCTCGCCTGATCCCGGCTCGCCGAGGTAGAGCCCTGGTCGTGCCCGACGGCACGACCACGCCTCTACCTCGGCGCGTCGGGCGGGCTGTGAGGGTCTCGTCGCCGGGTCAGAGGGAGCGCTGGAGCAGGATCGTGTCGACCCAGCGGCCGTGCTTGAAGCCGACGGCGGTGAGGCGGCCGGTCTCGACGAAGCCGAAGCGCCGGTGGAGGGGGAGCGAGCCCGCCGCCTCGGGGACGTCGGCGACGACCGAGACGACCTGCCGGACGCCTGCGGAGACGCACGCGTCGAGCAGCGCGCCCAGCAGCGCGGTGCCGATCCCGTGCCCGGTGTGGTCGGGGTCGAGGTAGATCGTGTCCTCGGCGGTGTGTCGGTACGCGGGCTTCGGGCGCCATGCGGACGCGTAGGCGTAGCCAGCGACCACCGGGTGGCCCGTGCCGTCCGGACCTGGCGGCCCGTCGACCTCGGCGACGAGGAACGGCAGGCCGCGAGCGGTGACGTCGTCGAGCTTGCGCTCCCACGCGGGGACGTCCCAGACCTCCTCCTCGAACGTCACGCACGTGTCGCGGACGAACGGCGCGGCGATCGCGGCGACGCGGCCGAGGTCGGCCCGCGTGGCGGCGCGCACCCGGACGCCCGCGGGGACCGGTGTCGGCCCTTTCGGCCCTGTCGGCCCTGTCGGCGCAGGTGGGCGTCGGGTGCCGGGGGAGGGGAGGCTGCTCACGGGACGAGCCTACGAGCGTCGGGGGCGGGCGGAGGCACCCTAGGCTGGAGCCATGGCAGCCCTCATCGCACCGAGCATCCTGTCCGCCGACTTCGCGAACCTCGAGCGCGACCTGAACGCCATCTCGACGGCGGACTACGCGCACGTCGACGTCATGGACAACCACTTCGTGCCGAACCTCACGCTCGGGCTGCCGGTGTTCGAGCGCCTGGCGCAGGTGTCGCCGGTGCCGATCGACGCGCACCTCATGATCGAGGACCCGGACCGCTGGGCGCCGGCGTACGCGGAGGCGGGTGCCGCGTCGGTGACGTTCCACGCCGAGGCCGCTGCCGCCCCTGTGCGGCTCGCACGCGAGCTCCGGCGCCTCGGGTCCCGTGCAGGCCTCGCGCTGCGCCCTGCGACGCCCGTGGAGCCCTTCCTGGACCTCCTGGCGGAGGTCGACATGATCCTCGTCATGACGGTCGAGCCGGGCTTCGGCGGGCAGTCGTTCATCGACGGGACCCTCCCGAAGATCCGACGGGCGCGCGAGGCCGTGAGCGAGTCCGGGCTGGACGTGTGGATCCAGGTCGACGGGGGAGTGTCGCGCACGACCATCGAGCGGGCGGCCGACGCGGGGGCCAACGTCTTCGTCGCCGGGTCGGCGGTGTACGGGGCGGAGAGCGTGCCGGGTGAGATCCAGGCGCTGCGCGAGCTGGCGGAGGCGTCGGCGCACGCACACTGACGACCGGCCGAGAGGGAGCCCGCACCTCGGGCTCCCTCTCTCGTAGCGACAAAAATAGTGTGCCAAGCGGTCATGACGACCCCGACCTACCGAGGCCGGTCACCACACAGCACGGAGGGGAGGGGTCGTTCGGTCACGTCTGCTCGGCAGGCGGACAGGCAGGCCCCGGGGAATGCGCGAGTAGCATGCTCGGTTGGAAGCAGCAGTACGCACGAACGTGCTCCGGGGTCGGTGCAATTCCGAGCCGGCGGTGACAGTCCGCGACCCGCGCCCACGCGCGGTTGACCTGGTGGAACTCCAGGACCGACGGTGACAGTCCGGATGGGAGGAAGCACGTGCGGCGCGGCCACGCCTGGGCGTGGTGCTCCGGCGACCCGTCGGAGCACCCGTCCGTGACGGCGACGGCCTCGCCGTGGTGAGCGACGCCGTCGGGCCCGTCCAGGCCTGACCCCGCCGCCCGCCCTCACCCCGGAGCACGCGTGCCCGGGAGGAGGACGATGGGCGAGCACCCCAGGACCCTGACGATCGACGCCGCGATGACGCGCGCGCTCGAGCTCGCGGGACGCGGACCCGCGCACGGACCCAACCCCCGGGTCGGCTGCGTCCTGCTGGGGCCCGCCCCGCACGGCCCTGCCCTGCCCGACGGCGCCGCGCCCGACTCGGTGGACCCGCACCCGCGGCCGGTCCTCGCCGAGGGATACCACCGAGGTGCGGGGACGCCGCACGCCGAGGCCGCCGCCCTCGCGGACGCCCGGGCGCGCGGCGTCGACGTCACCGGCGCGACCGCCGTCGTGACGCTCGAGCCGTGCGCCCACACCGGCCGCACGGGGCCGTGCGCGGACGCGCTCGTGGCCGCGGGGGTGGCCGAGGTCGTGCACGCCGTCGACGACCCGAACCCCGTGGCGACGGGTGGTGCGCACCGCCTGCGCGCGGCCGGGGTGCGCGTCGTGCGCGGCCTGCGCGCCGCCGAGGGCGAGGAGCTCCTCCGGGTGTGGCTGACGTCCGTGCGACGCGGTACGCCGTACGTGACGCTCAAGACGGCGACGACGCTCGACGGGTACGTCGCGGCCGAGGACGGCACGAGCCGCTGGATCACCGGGCCGGCGGCCCGCGAGCACGCGCACCGCGTGCGCGCCGAGGTCGACGCGATCGTCGTCGGCACGGGCACGCTCCTCACGGACGACCCGGCGCTCACCGCACGGGTGCGCACGCACGACGCCGCGAGCGCCGAGGCCCTCGCGGCGCACCAGCCCCTGCGGGTCGTCGTCGGGCTGCGGGGGATCCCGCCGGCGGCGCGCGTGCGCGGGGAGGGCGGCGAGCTGCTGCACCTGCTGACGCGCGACGTCGGGCACGTGCTGGAACGGCTCGGGGAGCGCGAGGTGCGGCACGTGCTCGTGGAGGGCGGCCCGACGCTCGCGACGGCATTCCTCGCGGCGGGCGTGGTGGACGAGCTGCACGCGTACGTGGCCCCGGTGCTGCTGGGGAGCGGTCGGCGGGTCGTGGACGGGCTGGGCGTGGCGACGATCGCCGACGCGCACCGGTTCCGCACGGTCGAGGTGAGGCGGGTCGGGGACGACGCGCTGGTGGTGTCCAGGACGAGCACGGAAGGACGGGTCGGCTGATGTTCACGGGGATCGTGGAGGAGATCGGGAAGGTTCGGGACGTCGGGTTCCCGGGCGGCGAGGGAGCGGATGCGGTGCTCACGGTGGAGGGGCCGCTCGCCACGTCGGACGCGGCGCCGGGGGACTCGATCGCGGTCAACGGGGTGTGCCTGACGGTGACGGGCCTGGGCGGCGACGGGTCGTTCACGGCGGACGTGATGCCGGAGTCGCTGCGCCGGACCGCCCTGGGCGACCTCGTGGTGGGCTCGCCGGTGAACCTGGAGCGTGCGGTGCGGGCGGATGCGCGGCTGGGGGGTCACGTGGTGCAGGGGCACGTGGACGGTGTGGGGACGCTGGTGAGCCGCGACCCGGGCGAGCGCTGGGACGACCTGGTGTTCTCGGCGCCTGCGGGCTTGACGCGGTACGTCGCGGAGAAGGGCTCGATCGCGGTGAGCGGGGTGTCGCTGACGGTGACGCGGGTGGACGACGAGACGTTCGGCGTCTCCCTCATCCCGACGACGCTCGAAGCGACGATCCTCGGCGGGCTCGTCCCGGGCGACCGGGTGAACCTCGAGGTGGACGTGCTCGCGAAGTACGTCGAGCGCCTGCTCCAGTCGGGCTCCGGTGCCGGCACCACCTCCGGGAGCGCGTCGTGACGGGCGGACGCGCGCCGTCCGCGAGCGCCGCCGTGCCGGAGGGGTCGGGGGGTGTGCGCCTGGGGTCGGTCGAGGAGGCGCTGGCGGAGATCCGGGCGGGGCGGCCGGTGCTGGTGGCGGACTCGCCGGACCGGGAGAACGAGGCGGACGTGGTGTTCGCGGCGCAGGGGGTGTCGGCGGAGTGGGTGGCGTGGACGATCCGGCACTCGTCGGGGTACCTGTGCGCGCCGATGCCGGCGTCGCGGGCGGACGCGCTGGAGCTGCCGTTGATGGTGCCGCACAGCCAGGACCCGCGGCGCACGGCGTACACGGTGACGGTGGACGCGGCGACGGGGGTGACGACGGGGATCTCGGCGGAGGACCGGGCGCGGACGTTGCGGGTGCTGGCGGACCCGGCGTCGGGTCCGGTGGACCTGATCCGGCCGGGTCACGTGCTGCCGTTGCGGGCGGTGCCGGGGGGTGTGCTGCACCGTGCGGGGCACACGGAGGCGGCGGTGGACCTGGTGCGCCTGGCGGGGAGGGGCGAGGTCGGGGGCATCGCGGAGCTGGTGCACGACGACGGGACGATGATGCGGCTGGGGGACGCGGCGGCCCTGGCGGAGCGTGACGGGCTGGTGCTCCTCACGATCGCGGACCTGGTGGCGTGGCGGCGCGTGCACGACCCGGCACCGGCGGCGGCTGTGGAGGTGCCGGACCGTGAGGCGCTGGCGCGGCGGGTGCACCGGACCGCCTCGGCGGATCTTCCGACGGCGCACGGCCGGTTCCGCGTGATCGGGTACCGGGACCTGCGGACGGGTGCGGAGCACGTGGCTCTCGTCCCTGCCGTCGACCCGGTCCGTACGGCGGACCGCGATGAGGTGGGTGCGGAGGCCGCGAGCGCCGTCGGGCCCGACGGCGTCCCGGTGGTGCGGGTGCACTCGGAGTGCCTGACGGGGGACGCGTTCGGGTCGTTGCGGTGCGACTGCGGTCCGCAGCTGCAGGCGGCGATGGGGCGGGTCGCGGCGGAGGGCGGTGCGGTGGTGTACCTGCGGGGGCACGAGGGGCGCGGCATCGGGCTGCTGGCGAAGATCGGGGCGTACGAGCTCCAGGACGCGGGTCTGGACACGGTGCAGGCGAACCTGGAGCTGGGGTGGCCGGTGGACCGCAGGGAGTACGGGGCGGCGGCGGCGATCCTGGCGGACCTGGGGCTGTCGCGGGTGCGGTTGCTGACGAACAACCCGGCGAAGGTGACGGGGCTGGTGGCCTCGGGCATCGACGTGGTGGGGACGGAGCGGATCGAGGTGGGTCACGGTGAGCACAACCGGGCGTACCTGGTGACGAAGAAGGTGGCGATGGGTCATCTGCTGGACACGGTGGCAGTCCCGGACGGGGCTGCCCGGGGAGGGCCGGACGACGGGTCCGGTGCCGAGGAGTCGAAGGAGGACGAGGGATGAGCGGGGCAGGTGCGCCGTCGATCAGCGTGGACGGGTCGGGGCTGCGGGTGACGGTGGTCGCGGCGAGCTGGCACACGGAGGTGATGGACGGGTTGCTGGCGGGTGCGCGCCGGGCGTTGGCGGCGGCGAGCGTGTCGCACGTGAGCGTGGTGCGGGTGCCGGGGTCGTTCGAGCTGCCGGTGGCGGCGGCGCGCGCGGTGGAGCACGGCGCGGACGCGGTGGTGGCGCTGGGGGTGGTGATCCGTGGGGGGACGCCGCACTTCGAGTACGTGTGCCAGGCGGCGACGTCGGGTCTGACGGACGTGAGCGTGCGGACGGGGGTGCCGGTGGGGTTCGGCGTGCTGACGTGCGACGACGAGCAGCAGGCGCTGGACCGGGCGGGGCTGGAGGGGTCGCGCGAGGACAAGGGTGCGGAGGCCGCGGAGGCGGCGGTCGCGACGGTGGTGGCGCTGCGCGACCTGTGACGGACCGGGTCGGGGCGTGCCCGCTGGGCGGACCGCGCCCCGGCCCTGCCCGGGCGGCGGATACCCTGGGCGCGTGAAGACGTTCGAGTCCCTGTTCGCGGAGCTGTCCGAGAAGGCCACGACGCGACCTGCCGGTTCCGGCACGGTCGCGGAGCTGGACGCCGGCGTGCACGCGATCGGGAAGAAGGTGGTCGAGGAGGCCGCCGAGGTGTGGATGGCCGCCGAGTACGAGGGCGACGTGAAGACGGCGGAGGAGATCTCCCAGCTCCTCTACCACCTGCAGGTCCTCATGCTGGCGAAGGGTCTGAGCCTGCAGGACGTGTACGAGCATCTGTGAGCGGCCGTGCCGGTGAGCGTCCCCGCTCCCGGCCGCGAGCGCCGCTCGCCCCTCGCTCGTCCCTGCTGTTCCCCGCTCCTTGCCCGATCCCCTGAACGAAGGTCCTGTCATGCTGCGTATCGCCGTCCCCAACAAGGGGTCCCTGTCCGAGCCCGCCGTCGAGATGCTGCGCGAGGCGGGGTACCGCCAGCGTCGTGACTCGCGCGAGCTGGTGCTGGCCGACCCGGACAACGACGTCGAGTTCTTCTTCCTGCGCCCGCGCGACATCGCGGTGTACGTGGGGTCGGGCACGGTCGACGTGGGGATCACGGGCCGCGACCTGCTGCTGGACTCGGGCGCGGACGCGGTGGAGCACATGCAGCTCGGGTTCGGGGGGTCGACGTTCCGGTACGCGGCCCCGGCGGGCACGGTGACATCGCTGGAGCAGGTGCAGGGGCTGCGCGTCGCGACGTCGTACGAGGTGCTGGTCGAAGGGCACCTGCGCTCGCACGGCGTGGAGGCCACGGTCGTGCACCTGGACGGCGCGGTGGAGTCGGCGGTGCAGCTCGGGGTGGCGGACGTCGTCGCGGACGTCGTCTCGACGGGCACGACGCTGCGGGGCGCGGGCCTGGAGGTGTTCGGCGACCCGATCCTCGTGTCGGAGGCGGTGCTGATCCGTCCGCGCGCGGTCGCGGAGGCGGACGTCCCGGCGGGGGTCGAGGTGCTGAGCCGGCGCCTGCAGGGCGTGCTCACGGCGCGCCAGTACGTCCTCATGGACTACGACGTGCCGGTGTCGCTCGTGGAGCGTGCGGTCGCGATCACGCCGGGCCTGGAGTCGCCGACGGTGTCGCCGCTGCACGACCGCGACTGGGCGGCGGTGCGGGCGATGGTGCGTCGCGACCAGACGAACCAGGTCATGGACGCCCTGTACGACGTGGGTGCGCGTGCGATCCTCGTCACCCGGATCCACGCGTCCCGCCTCTGACACCGCTCGCCCCGGGGCGCGGCGCCGGTGGGCGTCGTGCGGGTGTGAGACGGTGGCGGCATGAGCACCGACCCGTTCCCTGATCCTGGCCTGCCGGGGGAGCGCCACGACGACCCCTACCGGCCGTTCCGGCCCCGGTTCGGCCTGGTGTCGGCGTGGGCGACGGGTGTCGTCGTGGTCGGCGGGTGCGTCGTCGTCGGGCTGTCGGCGACGGGCCCGCTCGGCACGTCGTGGGTGAACCGCCTCTCGCTGGCCGCGTTCGCCCTGTTCGCGGCGTGGCTGCTGTGGCGCCTGGGGGGCGTGCACGCCGTCCCGACGCGCGAGGGGCTGCGGGTGCGCAACGTCATCTACACGCGCGAGCTCGAGTGGGCGCAGGTCGTGTCCGTCCGGTTCGGCTCCGGCGACGCGTGGGTGCGCCTGGACCTTGCGGACGGGTCGACGCTCGCCGTCATGGGGATCCAACGGGCCGACGGCGCGCGCGGGGACGCGGAGGCGCGCCGCCTGGCGGCACTGGTCCAGGCGCACGGCGAGGCGCACGAGGGCCCGCGCACCTGACGCGCGACGGCACAGGGGCAGAACACGGACGGCCCCGGATCCAGCGGATCCGGGGCCGTCCCTCTGCTCGCGTCGCCGACGGCGACGCGGGTGCGTCAGTACGCCGTGCGATGACGGGGCTTGCGCTCGCCCCGGTCGTCGGCGCGGTCGAAGCGGTCGCGACGCTCGTCGCGACGGCCCGACGGGCCGTGACCGCCGCGCGGGCCGCGCGAGGCGGGCGCGCCCTCGTCCACGCGGATGCGCAGCGCCTTCCCGGCGACCCGGGCACGGGAGATGCGGTCCATGGTCTCCGCGTCGAGCGGCGCGGTGATGTCCACGAGGGAGAACGACGGGAAGATGTCGATCTTGCCGACGTCCGACCCGGCCAGGCCGGCCTCGTTCGTCAGCGCGCCGACGATCCCGCCGGGCATCACGCCGTCCTTGTGGCCCACGGACAGGCGGTAGCGGGTCCCGACGGCGTCGCGGCGGATGCCGCGCGTGCCGTCGCCCTCGCGGCGGCCCGACGCGCGCTCGCCGCGCGGGCGCTCGCCCGTGCGCTCGGTGCGGCGTGCCTTCGCCTGCTCGCGCGCGGCGGCGCGCTCGGCCTCGAACCGCTCCTGCTCCTCGCGGGCGCGGGGGCCGTCGTCGCCGACCGCGAGCGCCGCCATGGCCGCCGCGAGGTCGACCGGGTCGACGTCGTGCTCGGCGAGGAAGGTGCGCACCATGTCGGCGTACATGGACAGGCGGCCGGCCTCCTGGCGGGCCGGGACCTGGCCGAGGAGGGTGCGGACCTTGTGCGCGGACACGTCCGCGGGGGAGGGGATCTCGATCTCCTGCAGCGGGGTGCGGGTCGTGCGCTCGATGGCGCGCAGACGGCCCCGCTCGTGCGGGGTGACGAAGCTCAGGGCCTCGCCGGTGCGTCCGGCACGGCCGGTGCGGCCGATGCGGTGCACGTACGCCTCGGGCTCGCCCGGCAGGTCGAAGTTCACGACGAGGCCGATGCGGTCCACGTCGAGGCCGCGCGCGGCGACGTCGGTCGCGACGAGGACGTCGAGCGCGCCGGAGCGCAGGCGCTCGACGATCTTCTCGCGCTCCTTCTGCGCGACGTCGCCCGAGATGGTGGCGGCGGAGATGCCGCGCTCGACGAGCGCGGACCCGACCTCCTCGGCGGCGCCGCGCGTGCGGGTGAACACGATCGCGGCCTCGGCGTCGGAGGTGGCGAGGACGCGCACGAGCGAGCCGGTCTTGTGCCGGAACGGGACGACGGCGTACGTCTGGCGCACGCTCGTCACCGTGGAGGACTGGCGGGCGACGGCGATCTCGACCGGGTCGGTGAGGTGCTCGTTCGCGACGCGGCGGATCGGGGCGGGCATCGTCGCGGAGAAGAGGGCGACCTGACGCTCGCGCGGGGCGCGGGAGAAGATCGTGTCGACGTCCTCCGCGAAGCCCATGCGCAGCATCTCGTCGGCCTCGTCGAGGACGAGGAAGCGCACGTCGTCGAGCACGAGGGTGCCGCGCTCGATGTGGTCGATGACGCGCCCGGGCGTGCCGACGACGACCTGCGCGCCGGCCGCGAGCGCCCGCTGCTGCGGCTGGTAGGGCGAGCCGCCGTACACGGCGACGACGTCGACCTTGGGCAGGTGGGTCGCGAACGACTCGACGGCGTCGGCGACCTGCATGGCCAGCTCGCGCGTCGGGGTCAGGACGACGGCCTGCACGCGGCGCAGGGACGGGTCGATCGCGGCGAGCAGCGGGAGGCCGAACGCGGCGGTCTTGCCGGTGCCGGTCTGCGCGACGCCGGTGATGTCGCGGCCGGCGAGGAGCGCCGGGATGGCCTCGGCCTGGATCGCGGACGGGGTGACGAAGCCGAGGTCGGCGACGGCGCGCTCGAGGGGAGCGGGCAGGCCGAGGTCGGCGAAGACGGGACCGGCGGGAGCGGCCGGCTCGGGGCGCGTGCGCTCCGCGCGCTCGGGGGCGTCGGCGGACTGGTCGAGGGCGTGCGAGGGCGCGAGGACGTCAGCAGTCATGAAGGGGTGAGGACCGTTCGTTTCGGGGTGTGGAGTGGCGTGCGGTCACCAGGACGGTTCTCGCAGGTCGCACTCCCGAACACACCAGGCCGGCCACCAGGACGATCAGGGACGATCGAGGGGGACGGCCGCTCTCACGGACACACGCGGGACGAGCGACGAACTCCAGAGGTGTGCCCATCCTACCGGAGGTCGCGGCGGGCTCGCGGGCCGGCCCCGGTGACCTCCCTCACCGCGGCCGCCACCCGGTCGCCGGGCACGACGGACGAAACGGGTGATTTCCGCCCGCCGCGGGCGCCGCGCCGCGAAATGAGGGCCCGGGTGCGCGGGCCCGGTACGTAGGATGGTCCGCGCGCGGCAGGTCGCCGCGACGGCGCGACGTGAGCACGGGGCGGTGGGTGTGTCAGCAGGGCAGCAGGTCAGCTCCCGCGTCCTGACCGTCCCGAACGTCATCAGCCTCCTGCGGCTGCTCCTCGTGCCCGTGTTCGCGGTCCTCATCGTGCGCGGCGACGACGTGTGGGCGCTGGTCGTGCTCGCGGTGTCGGGGGCGTCGGACTGGCTCGACGGCGTCCTCGCGCGGCGCCTGGACCAGGTGAGCCGTCTCGGGCAGATGCTCGACCCGGCCGCGGACCGGCTCTTCATCCTCGTCACCCTCCTGGGGCTCGCGTGGCGCGACGTCGTGCCCGTGTGGCTCGTCGTGGTCATCGTGGGACGCGACCTGCTCCTCGCCGGTCTCCTGCCGCTGCTGGCGCGCCACGGGTACGGGCCCCTGCCGGTGAGCTTCGCGGGCAAGGCCGGGACGTTCGCGCTGCTGTACGCGTTCCCGCTCCTGCTCCTGGCCGAGATGCCGGGCTGGCTGGGCGACGTCGCCGCGGTCACCGGGTGGGCGTTCACCTGGTGGGGCGTGGGGCTGTACTGGCTCGCGGGCGCGCAGTACGTGCTGCAGACCCGTTCGCTCGTGGTCCGCGACCGGGCGGCCGCCGCGGAGGGCGACGAGACCGGCACGACGACGCGGGAGGCGCCGTGAGCGAGAACCGTCAGGACCCGGGTGGCGCCGCGCGCCGCGCCCCCGTCGACGCGTCGATGACGCTCCTCAACGAGGTCATGCACCGCCCGCTCGACCCCGGGTACGCGGACGCCGCGGCGCGCCGGGCCGCCGGGCGGGCGCCGCACCGTGGTCGCACCGGCACGGTGGTCCTCGTCGCCCTCGCGGTCGCGCTCGGAGTCGTGACGACGGCGGCGGCCGTCGAGCTGCGCGCCCCGCAACCGGGCGTCATCGCGGCGCGCGAGACCCTGGAGCAGGAGATCCTCGACCGGCAGGGCGCCGCGGAGGAGCTCGCCGCCCGCGGGGCGGAGCTGTCCGCGGAGATCGAGCAGCTCCAGGGCGCGGCGCTCAGCGGCGCGAGCGCCGACGTGCTGCAGGGACTCCAGGCGGAGGGCGCGCTGACCGGCACGCAGGCGGTCGAGGGCCAGGGCGTCGTCGTCACGCTCGACGACACGAGCGGCGGCCTGTCCTCCGACACCGTGGACTCGAGCTCGCTCGTGCACGACTCCGACCTGCAGCGCGTCGTCAACGCGCTCTGGGCCGGCGGCGCGGAGGCGGTCGCGATCAACGACCAGCGACTCACCGGGCTCTCGGCGATCCGCTCCGCCGGGGACGCGGTGCTCGTCGACCTGCAGCCCCTCGTCGGCCCGTACCGGGTCGAGGCGATCGGGGACCCGGACTCCCTGCGCACCTCGCTCCTGCGCTCCGGCACGTCGGACTACCTGCAGATCCTGGGCACCCAGTACGGCATCCGGTCGAGCGTGACGACGCAGAGCCGCCTCGACCTGCCCGGCCGGCCCGCGCCCACGCTGTTCTTCGCGAAGGCCCCGGCGGCGACCGTAGACTCCGACACGCCCGCCGGGAGCACCGACGGCACGACGGACGGCACGACCGACGGGTTCGGGACGGGCCCGGAACCGCACGAGACAGGGCAGGAGATCGTCGAATGATCGCAGTCGTCGGACTGGTGGTGGGCATCGTCGCGGGCCTCGTCCTGCAACCCACCGTGCCCGTGTCGCTGCAGCCCTACCTGCCGATCGCCGTCGTGGCCGCGCTCGACGCGCTGTTCGGGGGCCTGCGGGCCCGGCTCGACGGGCTGTTCGACGACAAGGTCTTCCTCGTCTCGTTCCTCTCGAACGTCGTCGTCGCCGCCCTCATCGTCTTCCTCGGCGACCAGCTCGGCGTCGGGAGCCAGCTCTCCACCGCCGTCGTCGTCGTGCTCGGCATCCGCATCTTCTCCAACGCCGCCGCGATCCGGCGCCACATCTTCAAGGCGTGAGCGTGACCCGCGACCCCCAGGACCCGCGCGACGCGGCCACCGACGACGTGACGCCGGACCCCGCCCCGGACGACGCCCACGAGACCACGGACCCGACCGCCCGGCGGACCGCCGGCGACGCCGCGACCGCCCGGCCGTCCCCCGCGGACCCGGACGAGGGCGCCGTCGAGGCGGACAGCGAGCCCGAGCGTCAGCCCGAGGGCCAGGAAGAGCCCGCCGCCGCGCACGCGGGCACCGGCGATGCGGTCGACGGCGCGCCGGACGCGACCGGCGTCGAGGACGACGCCCCGACCGACGGTCCCGCGCGCGAGCCCGACGCCGCTAGCGGGGCAGCGGACCGGGACACCGACCAGGACGACGCGATCGGCGACGACTCCTCGGTCGACGACGAGCGCGGCGAGCCCTCGACCCCCGTGACGGGCGAGGAGCCCGAGGACGACCCGACCGGCACCGCACCGCCGGAGAACAGCGACGAGGACCCGGAGACCCCGGACCGCGCCCCCTTCGCCGCGGCCGACGCACCGCACCCCGCCCCGCCGCACGACGACACGACCACCGGCGGCTCCGCCAGCACCGACGCGTCGTCGCCGGCGGAGCCGCCCGCGACGACCGGGACGATCGGCGCCGTGGGCCGCCACGGCGCCCCCACCCGGCCGGAACCGCGGGGCCTGCGCGGGCTCGGCCGCGCGCTGCGCCCCCGCGCGTCCCGGTCCCAGATCGTCGTCGGCGTCCTGTGCGCGCTCCTCGGCTTCGCGCTCGTGGTCCAGGTGAGCCAGACGCAGGAGGACCAGCTCTCGTCCCTGCGCCAGAGCGACCTCGTGCGCCTGCTCGACGACGTGACGCAGCGTTCCGGCGAGCTCGAGGACCAGGTCTCCTCGCTCGAGTCGACGCGCGACGAGCTGCAGTCGGGGACCGGGCGCGAGCGCGCGGCGCTCGAGCTCGCCGAGCAGCAGGCCGAGACGCTCGGCATCCTGTCCGGTCGGCTCCCCGCGGAGGGCCCGGGCGTCGAGATCGAGGTCGTCGAGGGCGCGGAGGCGCTCGACGCGTTCTCGCTCTTCAACGTGCTCGAGGAGCTGCGCAACGCGGGCGCGGAGGCGATGGAGGTCAACGGGGTCCGTCTCGTGGCGAGCAGCTACTTCGAGGACTCTGCCGAGGGCGTCGTCGTCGACGGGCAGACGATCTCCTCGCCGTACCGGTGGAACGTGATCGGCGACCCGTCCACGCTCGAGACGGCCCTCGAGATCCCCGGCGGCGCGATGGCGTCGCTGCGCGCCGACGGTGCGCGCACGACGATCACCCAGCAGGACCGGGTCGAGGTCACCGCGACCGTCGAGCCCGCTGCGCCGCAGTACGCCACCCCGGTCCCGGCCGACGAGTGACCGCGGCTTCCCGCATCCCCGCAGGCCGGGGTAGGTTGGGACGACCGTGGGTCGCGCGCACCGCGTGACCTGCGGGTGTAGTAGTTTTCGAGCACGATTCCCGCGCGGCGGGGCCACGGCCCCGCGGTGCGGTGTTCCGAGGTCGAGCACGACGTGCGTGAGCCCCGAGGAGGCGAGATGAGTGTCCCAGGCGGTCCTGAGGTGCCGAACCGGGCGGGTAGCGACACGACGGTCAGCTTCGGCCGGATCGAGGCCCCGATCGAGGAGGGCGTGCAGCCCGGCGGCCTGAGCCCCGAGGAGCACGCCGCGGTCGCGGCCCTGCCGCGCCACTCCGCCCTGCTCATCATGCAGCGCGGTCCCGGGCAGGGGTCCCGCTTCCTCCTGGACGCCGAGCGCACCGTCGCCGGCCGGTCGGAGCGCGCGGACATCTTCCTCGACGACGTCACCGTCTCGCGCAAGCACGCCGAGTTCGTGCGCGAGGGCGAGCACTTCCTCGTGCGCGACGTCGGGTCGCTCAACGGCACGTACGTGAACCGCAGCCGCATCGACGCCGTCGCGCTCTCGACGGGCGACGAGGTGCAGATCGGCAAGTACCGGCTCACGTTCCACGCCAGCCCGCACGCGGGGGCACCGGCGGGCGGCACGGCCCCCCGGTCGTGAACGCCTCGACGGGCGCGGCGCACGCCACGGTCCCCGAGCCCCCCGACGGCACGGAGCCGTGGCCGCAGGGCATCTCGCGCCGCGCGACCATGCGCATCTCCGACGTGCTGCGCGCGCTGCGGGCCGAGTTCCCGAACGTCAGCCACTCCAAGCTGCGCTTCCTCGAGGAGCAGGGCCTCATCGAGCCCGTGCGCACCGCGTCGGGCTACCGCCAGTACAGCCCCGCGGACGTCGAGCGGCTGCGGTTCGTGCTCGTCGAGCAGCGCGACCGGTACCTGCCGCTCAAGGTCATCAAGGAGCGCCTCGCCGCGCTCGACGCCGGCACCGAGGTCGAGGTCCTCGCCCCGCGCCTGGCGACGAACGACGGCGAACCCGGCTCGGCGACCGTCCGCCAGCGGTACACGGTGGACGCGCTCGTGTCCGCGGCGGGGGTGGAGCGCGACCTCGTCGAGGGGCTCATCGAGGCCGGCGTGCTGCGCCAGGCGCCCGGAGGCCAGCTCGACGCGCGCTCGCTCGACGTGGTCGTGCTGGCCGCCGGCCTGTCGGAGTACGGCATCGAGCCGCGGCACCTGCGCTCCCTGCGCACCGCCGCCGACCGGCACGTGAGCCTCGTGCACCAGGTCGTCTCCCCGTGGCGCGGGCAGCAGAGCGCGTCCGCCCGCGCCCACGCCGGCACCGTGGCCTCGGAGGTCGGGGAGCTGTGCGCGCAGCTGCACACGGTGTTCGTGCGCCAGGGGATCGACGACCTCACGCGCTGACCGTCGCACCGGTTCCCCGGTCCCGCGAGGCACCCGGACGAGACGGGCCTCAACCCCTGCCGGATGACGGAGGGCGACGTACCGTGGAGTGGTGAGCGACGACGTCCCGATGGTCCCCGTCGAGGTGCTGGGGGTCCGTCAGCAGCAGCGCGACCAGGAGATCGTGGTGCTGCTGCTCGACGACGCGTCCGAGCTCGTCGTGCCGATCGTCATCGGACCACGGGAGGCGAGCGCGATCGCCATGGCGCAGGCAGGCCTGCCGACACCGCGGCCCATGACCCACGACCTGCTGCGGGACCTCCTCGACGCCGTCGGGGTGCGCCTGGAGCGGGCGGAGATCGTCGCGCTCGACGGCGGCATCTTCTTCGCCGAGCTGGTCCTGAGCAACGGGGTCCGGCTCGACTCGCGCGCCTCGGACGCCATCGCCGTCGCGGTGCGCACCGGGAGCCCGGTGCTGTGCTCGGCGGAGGTCGTCGCGACGGCGGGGGTCGAGGTCGTCGACGTCGCGCAGCAGGAGGAGGTCGAGAAGTTCCGCGACTTCCTGGACCACGTCCAGCCGGAGGACTTCTCGGTGGACGAGTAGAGGGCGGTCCGCGCGGGACGGGCCGACCGTCGGGCGAGGACCAGCCCTTCGGACACAACGGACAAGGCAGACGTTCGACCTCAGGTCGAGGGTTGGGCGGCCGGACCGCCGGACGTGCGGGCGCGACACGCCCGCACGCTCGGGTCGTCGGTCGTTGACGACCCCCGACGGCGCCCATAGCGTGGTCGTGGACATCACCCCAGGAGGCGAAAGTGAACAGCAGCGGTGAGGCGAGCGTCGGTGCCGGCGCGGCAGTTCCCCACGGTGCGCAGGGCCTCCTCTTCGGGGAGGACATCACCGAGCAGGACACCACGACCGGCTACCGCGGCCCGACCGCGTGCCGCGCCGCAGGCATCACCTACCGCCAGCTCGACTACTGGGCCCGCACCGGGCTGGTCGAGCCCACCGTGCGACCCGCCTCGGGGTCGGGCTCCCACCGCCTGTACAGCTTCCGGGACATCCTCGTCCTCAAGGTCGTCAAGCGGCTCCTGGACACCGGGGTCTCGCTGCAGCAGATCCGCACGGCGGTCGAGCACCTGCGCGAGCGCGGCGTCGACGACCTCGCGCAGATCACCCTCATGAGCGACGGGGCGAGCGTGTACGAGTGCACGTCCCCCGACGAGGTCGTGGACCTCGTCCAGGGTGGTCAGGGCGTCTTCGGCATCGCGGTCGGGCGCGTGTGGCGCGAGGTCGAGGGCACGCTCGCCGAGCTGCCCACCGAGTCGCTCGACGACGAGGACGACACGACGGCGAGCCCGCAGGACGAGCTCGCGCAGCGCCGTCGGGCCCGCTCCGTCGGCTGACGACCGCGAGCGCCGCCGGCTCCTGAGGCGGGCGGGGAACACCGGGCCCGCCGAGGCCGGACGCCGTGACACCCGGCTGTGGAGCACGTCACAGTCGGTGCGACGGCCTGCCCCGTGGGGCCGTGGGAGGATCGCCCGGTACGCGGCGCGTCACGCTCTCCCCGGCAGCGCCGCACGGTCGACGGATGGAGTGCCGGTGTTCTCGAAGGTCCTGGTCGCCAACCGCGCGGAGATCGCCGTCAGGGCGTTCCGCGCCGCCTACGAGCTGGGGGCCCGCACCGTCGCGGTGTTCCCGCAGGAGGACCGCAACTCCGAGCACCGGCTCAAGGCCGACGAGGCGTACCTCATCGGGGAGCCCGGTCACCCGGTGCGTGCGTACCTCGACATCGAGGAGATCGTGCGCGTGGCGCGGGAGGCGGGCGCGGACGCCGTCTATCCGGGGTACGGGTTCCTCTCGGAGAACCCCGACCTGGCGCGCGCGTGCGCGGATGCCGGGCTGACGTTCGTCGGTCCGCCGCCGGAGGTGCTCGAGCTCGCGGGCAACAAGGTGCGCGCGCTCAAGGCCGCGCGAGAGGCGGGGCTGCCGGTGCTCGCGTCGAGCGAGCCGTCGTCGGACGTCGACGAGCTCGTCGCGGCGGCCGACGCGATCGGGTTCCCCGTGTTCGTCAAGGCCGTCGCCGGGGGCGGCGGTCGCGGGATGCGCCGCGTGGACACGCGGGAGGACCTGCCCGAGTCGCTGGCGGCCGCGATGCGCGAGGCCGACGGCGCGTTCGGGGACCCGACGGTGTTCCTGGAGCAGGCGGTGCTGCGCCCGCGGCACATCGAGGTGCAGATCCTCGCCGACGGCGCAGGGAACGTCGTGCACCTGTACGAGCGGGACTGCTCGCTGCAGCGCCGGCACCAGAAGGTCGTCGAGATCGCGCCGGCGCCCAACCTCGACCCGGCGGTCCGGGACGCGCTGTGCGCGGACGCGGTGAAGTTCGCCCGGCACATCGGGTACCAGAACGCGGGCACGGTCGAGTTCCTGGTGGACACCGTGGGGGAGCGGGCCGGGCAGCACGTGTTCATCGAGATGAACCCGCGCATCCAGGTCGAGCACACGGTGACCGAGGAGGTCACCGACGTCGATCTCGTCTCGGCGCAGATGCGCATCGCGTCGGGGGAGACGCTGGAGGACCTGGGCATCCGGCAGGAGGACGTGCGCGTCAACGGCGCCGCCCTGCAGACCCGCATCACGACGGAGGACCCGGCGAACGGGTTTCGTCCCGACACGGGCCGCATCATCGCCTACCGCTCCCCGGGCGGGGCGGGGGTGCGGCTCGACGGCGCGACGGCGACGGCCGGGTCCGTCGTGTCGGGCCACTTTGACTCGATGCTCGTCAAGCTGACGTGCCGCGGCCGTGACTTCCCGACGGCGGTGCGGCGCGCGCGGCGGGCCCTCGCCGAGTTCCGCATCCGCGGCATCCGCACCAACATCCCGTTCCTGCAGGCCGTGCTCGCGGACCCGGAGTTCGTCGCGGGCAACGTCGCGACGTCGTTCATCGACGAGCGGCCCGAGCTGCTGGCCGCGCGCGAGAGCGCCGACCGGGGCACGCGCCTGCTCGCGTACGTGGGGGACACGACGGTCAACCGCCCGCACGGCGAGCCGCGGCGCACGACGGACCCCGCGACGAAGCTGCCCGCGGTCGACCTGTCGGTCGCGCCGCCGCCCGGGACGCGCCAGCAGCTCCTCGAGCTGGGCCCCGAGGGCTTCGCGCGCGCCCTGCGGGGCGAGCAGCGGCTGCGGGTCACGGACACCACGTTCCGCGACGCCCACCAGTCCCTGCTCGCGACGCGCGTGCGCACGCACGACCTGGCCGCCGTCGCGCCGTACGTGGCGCGGGCGACGCCGCAGCTGTGGTCGGTCGAGGCGTGGGGCGGGGCGACGTACGACGTCGCGCTGCGGTTCCTCGGCGAGGACCCGTGGGAGCGGCTCGCGACGCTGCGCGAGGCGATGCCGAACCTCGCGATCCAGATGCTGCTGCGCGGCCGCAACACGGTCGGGTACACGCCGTACCCGACGCGCGTCACCGAGGCGTTCGTCGCGGAGGCCGCGGCGACGGGCATCGACGTGTTCCGCATCTTCGACGCGCTCAACGACGTCGACCAGATGCGCCCCGCGATCGAGGCCGTGCGCGCCACGGGCACCACGGTCGCCGAGGTCGCCCTGTGCTACACGGGCAACCTGCTGGACCCCGCCGAGGACCTGTACACGCTCGACTACTACCTGCGCCTCGCGGACCGCATCGTCGACGCCGGCGCGCACGTGCTCGCGATCAAGGACATGGCGGGGCTGCTGCGCCCCGCGGCGGCGACGCGCCTCGTGACCGCGCTGCGCGAGCGCTTCGACCTGCCGGTGCACCTGCACACGCACGACACGTCCGGCGGTCAGATGGCCACGCTGCTCGCCGCGGCGGCCGCGGGCGTGGACGCGGTGGACGCCGCGAGCGCCGCCATGGCGGGCACGACGAGCCAGCCGTCGCTGTCGGCGCTCGTCGCGGGCCTGGAGCACACCGAGCGCGACACGGGCCTGTCGCTGGCCGCCGTCGCGGACCTGGAGCCGTACTGGGAGGCGGTGCGTCGCGTCTACGCGCCGTTCGAGTCGGGGCTGCCCGGGCCGACGGGGCGCGTGTACGAGCACGAGATCCCGGGCGGGCAGCTGTCGAACCTGCGCCAGCAGGCGATCGCGCTGGGCCTGGGGGACAAGTTCGAGCAGATCGAGGCGATGTACGCCGCGGCGGACCGCATCCTGGGGCGCCTGGTGAAGGTGACGCCGTCGTCGAAGGTCGTGGGCGACCTCGCGCTGCACCTCGTGGCGGCGGGCGCGGACCCGGCGGAGTTCGCGGCCGACCCGCAGGCGTTCGACATCCCGGACTCGGTGATCGGGTTCCTCGGCGGCGAGCTCGGCGACCCGCCCGGGGGCTGGCCGGAGCCGTTCCGCTCGCGCGCGCTCGCCGGTCGTGCCGCGCGCGGTGGCGTGACCCCGCTCTCGTCGGAGGACGAGGCCGAGCTCGCGCAGGCCGGGGAGGTGCGGCGCCGGCGGCTGAACCACCTGCTGTTCGCGGGCCCGACCAAGGAGTTCGGGCAGGTGCGCCTGGCGTACGGCGACGTGTCCGTGCTCGACACCCCCACGTACCTGTACGGGCTCGAGCCCGGCCAGGAGGTCGCGGTCGCGCTCGGCAAGGGCGTGCGCCTGCTGGTGGGGCTCGAGGCGATCGGGACGCCCGACGAGCGGGGCATGCGCACGGTGATGTTCACCCTCAACGGTCAGCTGCGCCCGATCCAGGTGCGCGACCGTGCGGTCGACGTCGACGCGCGCACGGCGGAGAAGGCGGACCCGTCGCAGCCCGGGCAGGTCGCGGCGCCGTTCGCGGGCGCGGTGACGCCGGTCGTCGTGGCCGGTGACGTCGTCGAGGCGGGGCAGACGGTCGCCACGGTCGAGGCGATGAAGATGGAGGCCGCGATCACGACGCCGGTCGCGGGCACGGTCCAGCGCGTCGCGATCGGGGCGGTGCAGCAGCTCGAGGGCGGCGACCTGGTCCTCGTCGTGGGCTGAGCGGTGGGCGCTCTCGTGATCGGGGTGGCAGCCTGAGGCGACGGCCGTCGCGCCGGGCAGGGTGAGCTGAGGAGGATCCATGCGAGTCACGTTCCACGGCCACGCGTGCGTGTCGGTGCGCCACGGCGGGCAGGTCGTCGTGATCGACCCGGGCACGTTCAGTGACGCCGCGACGGCGCTGCGCGACGCCGACACGGTGCTCGTCACGCACCAGCACCCGGACCACGTCGACGCGGCCGCGCTCGGCGCCGCCCTCGCCGCGCGGCCCGGGCTCGTGGTGTGGGCGCCCGAGGCGGTCGTCGCCGCGCTGCGGCCGTCGCTGCCGGAGGGCGCGTCGGCGCGCGTGGTCGTGCCGGGTGACGGGCTGGACCTCGGCGGGCTGGAGGTCGTGGTCGGTGGCGGGCAGCACGCGGTGATCCACCGTGACGTGCCCCGGATCGCGAACGTGACGTACCTCGTCCGCGGGGACGGCGCGACGCTCCTGCATCCGGGCGACTCGTTCGACGCGCCCGACGACGCCGCGCTCGAGGGAAGGCGGCTCGACGTGCTCCTCGCACCGGTGGCCGCGCCGTGGCTCAAGCTCGCTGAGACGATCGACTTCGTGCGCGGGCTCGACCCGCGCGTCGTCGTCCCGATCCACGACGCCCTGCTCTCGGCGGCCGGGCACGGCCTCGTCGACCGTCTGCTCGGCGAGCAGCGCACCGGCGGGACTACGCGTACCGGCCCCTCGTGCCCGGCGGGGCGCTCGACGTCGCCGCAGGGAGCCTGGACGGGACCGGGGACGCTGCGGCGCGGGCCCTGCGCGACGCGCACCCCGAGTACGGGGAGGTGACCCTGCTCGAGGCCGACGAGACCGTGCCCCCGCGCCCCGAGGAGGAGGCGGCCGACGTCGCCCGCGCGGAGACTGGCCGGTGAGCGGCCCCCCGGTGCCAGGCTGGTACCCGGACCCGTGGGGCGTGCGAGCTGAGCGGTGGTTCGACGGGCGCGCGTGGACGCCGCACGTCCGGGACCGTCCCGCGGGCGCGGGCGGCCCTCGCACGATGCACCCCGGGGCGATCGTCGCGATCGTGCTGGGCGTGCTCCTCGCCCTCGCGGTCGTCGCCGCCGTCGTGGTGTTCTTCGTCCTCATGGTGCAGGGCGTCGTCTGCGGCGAGGCACCCCACTACTGCGACTGACGCGGCGCTGGTCCCGCGCCGGACCCGGTCGGGACTCGTGACCCGTGCGGGTCCGCGCGTCAGAGCAGCGGACGCAGGGGCGTCAGGACGACCTCGCTGAGCTTCGCCGCCACCGAGCGGGAGTCCCACTCGGCGAGCGTCAGCTCGCGCGAGTTCGACAGGTCGACCTCGAACACCTTCTCCATCTGCTCGGCCACCCCGGGGTCGGTGATCTCGAGGTTCACCTCGTAGTTGCCCGTCAGGGAGAGCCGGTCGATGTTCGCCGTCCCGATCGTCGTCCACGCGCCGTCGATCGTCGCCGTCTTCGCGTGCACCATCGCGTCCCGGTACAGGTGGATGCGCACCCCGCCCTTGAGCAGCGCCGTGTAGAGGCCGCGCGAGAGCCAGTCGGCGAGCACGTGGTTGGAGCGCTCGGGCACCAGCACGCGGACGTCGACCCCGCGGGCAGCGGCGGCGAGGAGCGCCGCGAGGATCTCCCGGTCGGGGATGAAATATGCCTGCGTGATGTAGACGTGCGAGCTCGCGCGGTCGATCGCGTCGAGGTAGATGCCGCGGATCGGGAAGACGAGGTGCGCGGGTGCGTTGCGCGCCGCGCGCAGGCGCGGCTCCCAGTGCACCGACCCCGGGTCCGCGAGGAGCGGCTGGCCGGGCTTGCGGTTCGCGTTCCAGAAGTCGACGAACGCGTTGCGCAGCTCCCACGCGCTCGGCCCCACGAGGCGCACGTGCGTGTCCCGCCACTGCGTCGCGTACAGGGCGCCGAGGTTGTACCCGCCGACGAACGCGATCTCGTCGTCGACCACGAGGATCTTGCGGTGGTCCCGGCCCGACTTGCGCACGTTGAGCATGAGCACGCCCGGGCGGAACACCGGGTAGCGGATCACGTGGATCGGCTCCGGCAGGTCGAAGAACGACTGCGGGACGACGAGGTTGGCGAACCCGTCGTAGACGACGAACACCTCGACGCCGCGGTCGCTCGCCTCGACCAGCGCCTGCTTGAACTCCTCGCCGAGCGCGTCGGCCTTCCAGATGTACGTCTCCAGCAGGATGCGGCGCTGCGCCCCGCGGATCGCCCCGAGCATCTCCCGGTACACGTCCTCGCCGTACGTGAAGACCGTGGTCGTGGTGCCCGCGACCTCCACGTCGGCGGGGGAGGAGCGGGGGAACGACGCCTCGGTCGTGTTGCGACGCTTGCGGATCGCGTCGGCGGTGACGAGCACGCCTGCCACCGTGACGGGCGCCGCGACGGCGACCACGAGCGCACGGGAGAGCAGACGGCGGGCGGTGCGCAGGGCGGAGTCGGCGGACAGGTGCACGGACTCACCGTAGCGGGCGCGCCTCCCGGCGCGACCCGAGGGCAGGCGCGCCGCGGGTGAGATCTTGCACCCCCACCGCCGTCGGGGTCGACGAGCGTCCGGTCAGTGGGAGCGCAGGGCCTTGATCAGCTCGGCCTTGCGCATCGAGGAGCGGCCCTCGATGCCGATCTCCGCGGCACGCTTGCGCAGCTTCTCGACCGTCCAGTCGTCGTAGTCGCCGGCCTTGCCGCCCTTGCGGCCGACGCTCCGGCGGGACGAGCCCGCCGCGGCGTTCGCGATGCGCGCCGCCTTCTCCTTCGAGTCGCCCTCGTCCCGCAGCTTCTCGTACAGCTCGGGGTCCTTCACGCTGGGTCCCGGGTCGCGCTTCGGCACGGCGTCCTCCCTCGTCTCGGCCCGGCCGCATCGGGGCGCGGCCGGTCTCCCGTCAGGCTCACCCCGACGCCGCGCGCTCGCACGCGGACCTCGCGCGGGCACCTCACCCGAGCACGACGACGCGCGACGTGCGCGGGTCCACGTGCACGACCCGCCCCGTCACCGCGGCGAACCCGTGCGGGTCCGCGTCGTACCCGGCCTGCCAGCGCACCCCGCCGTCGTGGAGCGACAGGCCGACCAGGAGCGAGCGCCGCGAGGAGTCCGGGTCGGGCACGACCACGGCGAGCGTCGCGCCGTCGGAGAACGCGGCCGTCACGCCGCCCGCGAGGTCCGGCCCGACGCCGGGCTCGCCCGCGGACGTTCCCGGGGTGGACCCCGACCACGACCACACCCGCTCGCCCGTGCGGGCGTCCAGGGCGACGAGCGCGCCGCCGGTGGCGAGGACCGCGCGGTCGTCCGCGAGCGCCACGGCCTGCACGACGGGCACGTCGGCGCGCCACAGCTCGCGCGGGGCGTGAGCCACGCCGCCGGGCGGGGACGCGAGCGCGCGCACCCCGCCCGGGGTCGTGACGAGCCAGGTGGTCGCGTCGCGGCCCGGTCCGGCGAGCGGGACGAGCAGCCGTCCGGAGACGGCGACGCGGACCGTTCCGTCGGGAGCGAGGAGCTGGGTGGACCCGGTGCGGTCCGGGGGCCGGGCGGTCGTGCGCCAGAACGTGCCGTCGGCGCGGGGCGTGACGGTCGTCGTGATCGCGTCGCCGGCGGCGTCCAGCCGGGTCCCGGCGAGAGTGAGGACTGCGCTGAGGCGGCAGCCGCGCACGACGAGCAGGTCGTCCTCGACGGTGACGGCGGCCTGGCCGGCGACCTGGGGCCGGCACATCGCGGTGCGCTCCGCGTCGTCGGGCCGGACCTCCTGCTGCCAGCGCACGCCTGCGGTGCGGGCGTCCTGGAGCGCGAGGTGGACGACGCCGCCGGTGCGCGACCAGCGCAGCACGGTCGCGCCGGGGGCGGGGACCGCTCGCCCGAGCTCGTCGCCGAGGGGGACCGGGTCCTTCGTCGGTCCTCCCGGGCCGAGGACGTGCGCGACGGGTGCGAGGGCGGGGCCGGTCAGGCACGTGATGACAGCCGGGTGGGGAGCCGGGGCCGACGTCTCGTCGGCGGCAGGCCCGCACCAGGCCGTCGGGTCGAGCGCCCGCCAGCGCCGCGCACCGGACCCGACGTCGTACGCCTCCACGCCCGCGCCGGTGACCACGGCGAGGGCCGCGTCGTCGCCGTCACCGACCACGGACAGCCGGGGCGCGGCGGCGTCCGTCTCCCAGTCGGGCGCCGGCGCCACCGCGAGGGAGGCGACGGCGCCGGGCCGGGCCAGGCGTTCCCGCTCGGCCGTGGTCGTGCGCCACGTCCCGACGGCGACGAGGGCGAGGACGAGGAGGACGAGCGGCGCGACGACGCGCAGGAGCAGCGCACGTCGTCGGGCCGGTGCCGCGGGCCCGTGGGCCCCCTCCGCGGGTGCGCCGCGCCCGGCCGGCGCGGGCTCGTCGTCCGGGACGAGCTCCACCCGGTGGAGCGAGGCCATACCGGTGACGCTACGCGCCCCGCCGGGCCGGCGTCAGGTCTCGGCGGGCTCGAGCGCGGCCGAGAGGGGGTGGGCACGGATCGCCGCGGCGAGCTCGCCCTCGATCCGGTCGAGGTACACGCCGGTGGTCGCGATGGACGCGTGCCCGAGGAGCTCGGCGACGACCTTGACGTCCCACCCCTCGGCGGCGAGGAGGGTCGCGGTCGTGTGGCGCAGGGCGTGCGGCGTCGCCTCGCGCCGGTACTGCGCGGGCATGCGCGCGACGCAGCGTCGCAGGAGGCCGCGGACGGCCTGCGCGTCGATGCGGCGGCCCCGCCAGGACAGCAGGAGCGCGCGCCGCGCGTCCGGGTCGTCCGGGCGGCGGGCGAGCAGTGCGGGGCGCAGGCGCTCCAGGTACTCCTCGAGCGCCGCGGCGAGCGGGGGAGAGAGCGCCACGGTGCGGACGTGCCCGCCCTTGCCCTGGATGCGCCAGCGCGTCTGGTCGGGCTCGCGGGAGAAGTCGTCGAGGTTCGCGCGCTCGAGCTCGGAGACGCGGGGGCCGAGGACCAGCAGGAGCGCGACGACGAGTCGGTCGCGCAGCTGGAGGTCCTGGTCGCGGCGCGCCGCCGCGGCCGGGTCTCCTGGGGCCCGGGCGGCGGAGACCTCGAGCAGCGACGCCGCCGACCCCGCGGACAACGCGGTGCGCGCGACGCGCAGGCCGTCGCGCACGCGGGCCGGGGGAGAGGCCCACTGCATCGGGTCGGCCTGGACCCACCCCTCGCGCGCCGCGTGGGAGAAGAAGCGGGTGACGGACTGGCGGAACCGGTTGACCGTCGCGGCGGAGCGGCCCGAGCTCCCCGGCTTGCGCGACGCGTCCGTGTACCGGCCGTCAGGCGTCGTCTGGTAACGCAGGAGGACGTCGTCGACGTCCTCGCCGGCGACGTCGTCCAGCACCCGGGTCGGGCCGGCGAGCCGCGCGAACTCGGCCACGTCCCGCTCGTAGCTGCGGCGCGTCGTCGGCGACAGGACGCCCCGGAGGGTCTGCGCGGCCACGGACGCGAGGTAGCGGTCGGCCGCCTCGGCGACGGTGATCCGCTCGAGGCGGGGCGGGGCGACCATGAGCGAGCCTCCTTCGGGGTGCGGTCGCGGCCAGCCTAGGTCGTACCACCGACAACGACGCGGCCGGGCGGCGCCCTGACCTGCGCCGACGCCGGAACCGCGGGGTCGACGGCTCAGTGCCCCTCGTCGAGGTGCGCGACGTCCCCGACGCTCAGCACGGCACGGTTGTGGAAGAACCCGTCCTCGCGCAGGGTCGTGATGCTCCCGGAGGCGACCGGGAACGCGACGTGCCCGGCGGCCTCGACCGGCATCCCGATCCACGCCGCGACGACGAACGTGGCCGCGAACCCGTGCGTGACCACCACCTGGTGGTCCGCGGCGCGACGGAGCAGATCCGTGGTCGCCGCGTACACGCGCAGCGCGACCTCGAGCCTCGTCTCCGCGCCGACGATGCCCACGTCGTGCCGCAGGCGGTCGCCCACGGCCGGCGGCGGGACGAACCGGGCGTCGAGCCAGGACTGTGGCCGCCCGCCGGCGTCGCCGTAGGACGCCTCGCGCAGCCGCGCGTCCGGCGACGGCACGACGCCGAGCGCCTCGCCGATCGCGGTCGCGGTGCGGCGCGTGCGCAGGAGGTCGGACGTGACGACGTCGACGGCGGCGTCGTGCGCGATCCGGGCACGCAGCGCCGCGGCGACCAGGGCCGCCTGCCGTGCGCCCCGCGCGGTGAGGTCGGAGTCGTGGACGCCGCCGACCAGGCCCGCGACGTGGTGCGTCGCCTCGGGATGGGTCACGACGTGGACCGTGCGCTCGCGCGCGCCGACGACGTCGGCCAGGGGCGGGGGAGGGAAGGCGGTCCGGGAGCGGGTGGAGTCGGGCACGTGCCCAGGCTGGCACACGCTCGGGCGTCGGGACGCCGGAGGCGGTGCGGTCGGCCAGAGGGCAGGGGACCGGGCGTGGGCGCGATCCCGGCGCGGGCTCGGTCGGACGCAGCGACGTGCCCGCCGCTGGCTACCGGACCGCGGAGGACTGCCGAGGCCCGCCGGGCCGGCGATGCCGCGTCACCATGCTGTTGACCTAAACACAATGGTTTGCGTTGTATGTCCGATTCTAGGCATCGTAGCCCAGCGTGCGGTCGCGCACCAGACGTCGTCGAGGCGCTCGGACGCCTGGCGCGATCGACGGCTCGAGCTCGTCCCGTGGCGCGTCGACGTCGTCGGGCCCGGACCGCGGCGCCCGCGCGGGGGACACCGAGCGCCAGGCCCACACGGCGACGGTCGCCGCGCCGGCAGCGGCACCGACGAGCACGAACGCCACGAGAGTCAGGACGAGGGCCGGGACCCAGGCCAGCGTCACCAGCGTCGCCGTGACGAGGCGTCGCGGACGACGGCCGTCCGGTGCGAGCCCGGTGAACGGCGACGTCGCCGCGAACGTCCTGGAGACGGTTCCTGACGACGCCCGGGACGGCGCGAGCGCCACCAGACCTGCGAGCGGCCGCCGGCCGGCGCGTCGGTCCGTGCTCGGTGCGCCCGGGCGGCGCATGCCGAG
Source organism: Cellulosimicrobium sp. CpK407 (assembly GCF_051844275.1). Classification (NCBI taxonomy): domain Bacteria; kingdom Bacillati; phylum Actinomycetota; class Actinomycetes; order Micrococcales; family Promicromonosporaceae; genus Cellulosimicrobium; species Cellulosimicrobium sp. CpK407. Next base: position 100,544 of record NZ_JBGNYC010000002.1, on the reverse strand, counting down.
CCGGGGTGCGTACGTCGTCGTGCTCATGACGAAGGGGAGTGTGCGCGGGCCCTCCGTGATGCGTCGGAGCGACTCGTCCGACCTCGAAATGACATAATGTACATTATCGGCGCCGTGTTGGTGCAGGTGTCCGTAGCTCACCAAGGCTTCGCGCTGACGGACGATTCTCGGGAAGCCACCGTCAGTGCAGTCATCGCACCCGGGATACTTCATCCGTGAGCTCGCAGGCAGGAATCCCACAGGCACCGCGGTCGGTCCCGTGGTGGCGTGCGCTGCTCGGCCTGTTCGTGGCCGTCCTCGGCACCGTCGCGCTGTTCGTCCCGGCCGCGCTCTCGTTCGGCGTCGCGAAGGACTTCCAGAACGGCACCTGTCGGGAGTCGGGGCCGATCCCTGACACGTGCGACCACACGGCAGCTCAGGGGTATGCAGAGTCGATCGTGATGCTGGTCGCGCCCACCGTCGTCGGGCTCCTCATCACACGCCCCAGGCACGTGGGCAAGGTCGTTACCGTCATCCTCGCCGTCGCCCTGGTCATCTACCTGCTGCTGACGTTCACCGGCGAGACCACCCCACCGCCACCGGTCGAGCCGACCTACGGCGCGTAGTGGTCGTCACGGTGGTCGAGAGGGTCGCCCTTCTCGGTCTGCCGACGGATGTCGAGACGTGACGCCCGGGCGACGTACCAGCCGATCAGGAGGGCCAGGACGATGATGCCGCCACCGAGCACGAGCCACCCGCTGCCGTCCCCACCACCGTCCACGAGCCCGACCGTACCCGCGCCGGTAGGGCCGGGTGTCTACTGAGACCTATGGATTCCTCAGGCGTCGCTCCGACGACCCGGTGCGCGATCGACGCCGTCACGGCGCTGCGCCTGGTGCGCGACGACGTCGGCCTCGGTGCGCGGCGCCCGCTCGTCGGCCCCGTCGTGCTGCGCAGCCACGCGCTGTCGATGCTCTACCGCGACGTGCGCCGCGGCGTGCTCGACGAGACGACGGCACGCGCACGCCTGGAGGGCCTCGCCACGCTGAAGATCCGCCTGCTCGGCGACCGCGTGTCGCGGGCCACGGCGTGGCGGATCGCGCGCGAGCTCGACGCGGACGACACGGCGCTGACCGAGTACGTCGCCGTGGCCGTGCTGCAGGCCGACGTCCTCGTCGCCGGCGACGAGCGCGTCGCGGCCGCCGCGGACGGCCGGGTTCCCCTCGTCTCCTACGACGACCTCCTGCGCTGAGTCCCCCGCGACGACCGCTCCGGTCTCGCCTACCGACCGGTCCGGTCTCAGTCGTCGAACACGTCCCAGCAGATCGCGCTGCGCCGCCGCTGGTCGTCGAGCACGAGCTCGCGCAGCTCCGCCGGGATGCGCTCGCGCTGCCAGTCCCGCTCCGCGAGCCGTGCGGCCTCCGGGTCCTCGCCCCGGGCGGCGGCGTCCGCGGCGGCAGCCCGGATCGCGTAGGCCGCGGCGCCGAGGTCGTGCGCCGCGACGTGCGCGACCGCGACGGCCTGCCCGGCCGCGAGCGCCGCGAACTTGACGGGTGCGGGCTGGTCGCGGCCGGCGGCGTTGGCGACGAACGCGGTGCTGTGGGCGGTCTTCATGGGGACGTCGCCGCGGATCCAGGCGCGGGCGACGTCGAGGGCGTCGCGGGGTCGGGTGTCGTCGGGCCGGGCGTGCTCGAAGATCGGCAGGACGTGCTCGGTGCAGTCGACGGCCCACTGGGCGAGCTGGCGGTGGTGGTCGTCGGTGAGGGTGCCGCCGCGGCGGACGGTGACGAGTCGGGGGTCGCGTGCGGTGGGCAGGATCGGCATGGTCCGATGCTGCCCCAGGTCGACGCCTGCCGACCACCCTGGTGGTGGCCGTCGCCCATGAGAGCGGTGGGGTTGCGGGGTCGCGTCCCCCTCTGGTGGGCGTGGGTGGCGGGGCGTACGGTGCGTTCGTCGTCCCCGCTCGTCGTGACCGTCGACGAGGTGCACGCCTCTCCCCCGCCCGGGTGCCCTGGTGCGGCGCTGTCGCCGCACGGAGGCCGCTCCCCCGGGCTGGTCGGCTGCTGCGGGCGGGTCGCTCCCCGAGGAGGCGTTCATGGCCCGGTTCACCCGCTCTGACGACCTGCGCGGCGCGAGGTTCGACGGTGCGGACCTGCGCGGTGCGCGGTTCGTGGAGTCCGATCTGTCCGGTGCGGTGATGCGGGGCGTGCAGGTGGAGGGTGTCGACATCGACGCGCCCTGGCTCGCGGACGGCGACGCGTCGTTCCGGGTGAACGGGGTGGACGTGACGGGCTTCGTGGAGGCGGAGCTGGACCGCCGGTTCCCGGGCCGGGAGCTGCGTCGTGCCGGCGACCCGGCGGGGCTGCGCGCGGCGTGGTCGGCGCTGGAGTCGACGTGGGCCGCGACGCTGGACCGGGTGGCGGCGCTGCCCGCGAGCGCCGTGGACGTGTCGGTGGACGGTGAGTGGTCGTTCGCGCAGACGGTGCGGCACCTGGTGCTGGCGACGGACGCGTGGTTGGGGCGGGCGGTGCTGGGGATCGCGCAGCCGTTCCACCCGTTGGGTCAGGCGGGACCGCAGGCGGCGGAGGACGGGCTGGACCTGTCGTTGTTCGTGACGGGGACGCCGCCCTACGGGGAGGTGCTGGAGGCGCGTGCGGGCCGGGTGGCGATGGTGCGGGAGTTCCTGGCGGGCGTGACGCCGGAGGAGCTGGTGGTGGTGCGGCGCAACCCGTGGTCGCCGGAGTATCCGGAGACGACGTTGTCGTGCCTGCACGTGATCCTGGAGGAGGAGTGGGAGCACCACCGCTTCGCGGTGCGGGACCTGGAGGCGGTGGAGGCGTCCTGGGGTGCGTGAGGAGGTCTATCGTCCGCCGTCGACGACGTGGTCCTCCGGGTACGACGGCTCCCCGCCGGTCGATGCGACGTCTGTGGTGGGGCGGCGGTACACGGACACGTGGGAGCGGGACTCGGCCGTGAACGGCTCCCCTGCCCATCCGGCGTGCCGGGTCTCGGGCTCGAGCCCGGCGAGGCGGGCCATGAGGTCGAGCTCGGCGGGCCAGACGTACCGGTGGGGCGAGCGTCCTACCGTGGCGCTGCCGTCGTCGTCGAACCGGACGTGGTGGGACACGACGCGCTGGTGGAGGACGTCGTAGGTGTCGACGCCGAGGTAGCCGGGCTCGTCGTGCCAGACGGTCGCGGTGCGCCCGGGCGGGAGGGCGCGCAGCTCGGGGACCCAGAGCTCGACGACGAACCGGCCCCCGGGGGCGAGGTGGCGGGCGGCGTTGCGGAAGCACTCGACCTGGGCTTCCTGGGTGAGCAGGTTCGAGATCGTGTTGTCCACGAGGTAGACGAGCGCGTGCTCCCCCGGCACCCGGGCGGTGGCCATGCCGCCGACGACGACGGGCAGGGTCGTCTCGTCGGCCTTCTCACGCAGCCGGGCGACCATGTGCCGGGAGATCTCGATGCCGGTGACGGGCACGCCGCGTGCGGCGAGCGGGATCGCGACGCGGCCGGTGCCGACGGCGAGCTCGACGGCGCTCCCCCGGCCTGCGAGCGCTGCGAGCCGGTCGACGGCGGGGTCGAGGACGTCGGGGGCGAACATGCCCTCGCCGGGGGTGTCGTACCGGGCGGCGGCGCCGGCGTCCCAGAGGCGTTCCTGGTCGGTGCCGGCGAGGTCGGTGCGGGGGTGGGCCATCGGGTCGACGGTGCCAGGTGGCGTCTGCGGTGGTCCAGGGTTTTCGTGTCGTCGCGCCTCGTGTCGGGAGCGCGGCCGCTACGGTGGCGGCATGGATCGTGAGGCGTTCGTCGGCTATGTCCGTTCGCAGGGGTGGGGCGTCGTGGCGTCGTTGGGCGACGACGGCGGGCCCCAGGCCGCGTTCCTCGCGGTGGCCGCGACGGGCGCGGGCGAGCTGGTGTTCGACGCGCGCGCGACGTCGCGCAAGGTGGCGAACCTGGCCCGGGACGCGCGGGTCGCCGTGACGGTGGGCGGGACGGACGGGACGACGCTGCAGTGCGAGGGCCTGGCGGACGTCCCGGTCGGGGCGGACCGGGACCGGTGCGCGGCGGCGTACGCGGCGGCGTTCCCGCAGTTCGCCGCCTCGCTGACCGACGAGGGCATCGTGCTGCTGCGCGTCGCGGTGACGTGGGCGCGGTACGGGGACTTCCGCGACGGCCGGTCCGTCATGACGGAGCTCGACGTGACCGGGTGGGGTCCGCTCGGGGGCTGACGGCCGCCCGTCCTCGATCGACTCCTCAGCCGAGCAGCGCCTGCTTCGCGCGCGCGAACTCGGTGTCGGTGAGGTCGCCCGCGCGGTGCAGGGCGGCGAGCCGTTCGAGGCGGCCGACGAGGGCTGCTCCCCCGTCGCCCGTGGTGGCGCCCGCGGCGGGTGCGCCGCGCCCGACGACGCGCCACAGCGCGCGGGCGAACACGCCCGGGCGCCGGGTGGTGCCCGCCTGGCCGGGGTGCAGGCGCGGTACGCGCGGCGAGGGCACGGTCCGGTCGTCGACGACGATGCTCCCGGGGCGCGTGTCGGCGAGCGAGCGCGCGAAGCGTGCGAACCGGGCGGACGACCCGTCGAGGAGGACGGCGCGGGTGGTCCGGGCCCCGGGGTGCTCGTCCCGCCAGGTCACGACGACGGTGGGCCCGTCGCCGGTGACGGTCACGACGGGTCGCCCGGCGGGCTCGAGCACGGTGTCGTCGCCGCGGACGAGGCGCAGCCGTGCGCCGTCCCACACGAGCCGGCCGCCCGCGACGTGGAACATGGCCGGGTAGCGGGGCGCGGCGGCGAAGCGAGACGTGTCGGGCGCGCGGCCGGGGATCGTGACGACGCCGACGGTCCGCCGTCGGGGCGGGACCGCGGGGGTGGTTCCGTGCGCGTGCGCCGCGAGGGTCTCCACGACGGGGACCGCGACCGTGACGGGGGCGACGGGCTCGGCACCGGGCTCCGGGGCGGGTCCTGCCGGGTGCTGCCCGGCGTGGTCCTCGGTCGCGCTCGTGCTCATGGTGCTCCCCCGTCGTCGTCGGTCCCCCGATCCTGCCGCGCGACCCCTGCGGAGAGCAACCCCTCGGGTGGTGTCGCCGCAGGTCAGGGAGACATGAGCGCGCCCCCGGCCGGGAGCACCGGTGGCCGGGGGCGCGCAGCGTGGGGGCGGTCAGAGCCCGCCGAGGAGCGCCGTGAAGTCGGGCGTGGCGGCGAACGGGTCGGCGGGCCCGGAGTTCTTGCGCAGGGCGACCTTCTCCGCGAGCTCGCGGCCCGCGCGCGCGATCCGGGCGGGCAGACCGCCACCGGAGTCGGCCTCGGCGGCCGCCCAGTCGTCGGTGGCGGCGAACACGGACGTCGTGGCGACGTCGGCCCGCAGGTAGGTGAACAGCGGGCGCAGGGAGTACTCGAGCGCGAGCGAGTGGCGGGCGGTGCCGCCGGTCGCGCCGAGCAGGACGGGCGTGCCGGTGAGTGAGTCCTTGTCGAGGACGTCGACGAACGACTTGAGCAGCCCGGAGTACGTGGTCGTGAACAGCGGGGTCGTCACGACGATCCCGTCGGCGGCGGTGAGGCGCTCGAGGACCCCGGCGAGGTCGCCCGTGGGGAACCCGGTGAGCATGGCGTCCACGACGGCGTGCGCGTGGTCGCGCAGCTCGACGGTCTCGACCTCGGCGCTCACGCCGAGACCCTGCAGCTCGCGCACCGTGGCCTCGCCGAGCCGGTCGGCGAGCAGGCGCGTGGAGGACGGCTTGGACAGCCCGGCGGACACCACGACGAGGCGGCGGTCCGGGGCGGGGGTGCTGGCGGTCATGCGGTGCTCCTGAGGTCTGGCGTGCGGTGCGGGTGCGGCCCGTCACCGGGCCGGGTGGTGCGGTCGCCCGACGGCGGCCGGGCGCCCGGGTGCGCGGGGCACCCGTCGACCGTACGCCGTCGGGCGGGTGGTCGTGCGGCTCGTGCGCCCGGGTGGGCGCGGGCCGCGAGGTCCGGTTACAGGCCGAACGCGGCGCCGGCCTTCGCCGGCTCCTGGTCGTCCTCGGCGGTGCGCCCGGTCCAGCGGTCCTCGGTGCCGCCGACGTGCGCGGCGCCCTCGGTCCCGGAGGCCCTGGCGGCGGCGACGCGCTCGGCGTGGCTCGGCGGGTTCGCCGGCACGTGCGCGGGGCGCGCGGCCTCCATCTCCTTGCGGAGCACGGGCACGACCTCGCCCGCGAGGAGGTCGATCTGCTCGAGCACCGTCTTGAGCGGCAGGCCGGCGTGGTCCATGAGGAACAGCTGGCGCTGGTAGTCGCCCACGTGCTCGCGCATCGCGGCGTACCGGTCGATGACCTGCTGGGGGGAGCCGACGGTGAGCGGCGTCTCGCGCGTGAAGTCCTCCATCGACGGGCCGTGCCCGTACACGGGCGCGTTGTCGAAGTAGGGCCGGAACTCGTCCCACGCCTTCTGGGAGTCCTTGCGCATGAACACCTGGCCGCCGAGCCCGACGATCGCGGTGTCCGCGGGGCCGTGGCCGTGGTGCTCCCAGCGCTGGCGGTAGAACTGCACCATCTGCTTCGTGTGGCTGATGGGCCAGAAGATGTTGTTGTGGAAGAACCCGTCGCCGTAGTAGGCGGCCTGCTCGGCGATCTCGGGGCTGCGGATCGACCCGTGCCACACGAACGGCGGCACGCCGTCCAGCGGCCGCGGGGTCGAGGTGAAGCCCTGCAGCGGGGTGCGGAACTTGCCCTCCCAGTCCACGACGTCCTCGGTCCACAGGCGGCGCAGCAGCGCGTAGTTCTCGATCGCGAGCGGGATCCCGTTGCGGATGTCCTGACCGAACCACGGGTACACCGGGCCCGTGTTGCCGCGGCCCATCATGAGGTCCATGCGGCCGTCCGAGATGACCTGGAGCATCGCGTACTCCTCCGCGAGGCGCACGGGGTCGTTCGTCGTGATGAGGGTCGTGGACGTCGACAGGACGATGTTCTTCGTCACACCGGCGAGGTAGCCGAGCATGGTCGTCGGCGAGGACGGCACGAACGGCGGGTTGTGGTGCTCGCCCGTGGCGAAGACGTCCAGGCCCGCCTCGTCCGCGTGCTTCGCGATCGTCAGCATCGAGCGCACGCGCTCGGTGTCGTCGGGGGTCCGGCCCGTCGTGGGGTCCGTCGTGACGTCGCCGACGGTGAAGATGCCGAACTGCATGGTGTGCTCCCGTGAGTCCTAGGTCGATGCGTTTGCATGTACATGCGCCTCAACCGGGTGTCCCCCGGGTTTGTTCCCGGGCCCTCCCGGCACGGGTGTGAGCGTGCGCACGTCGGGGGCCGTGGCGACCGTGACGAGTTGCGTCGGGCATCGAAACCCGGGAGCCTGGGACCGCGACGCGCCGAGGCGGACCGGCTCGACGCCGTGGGCGGCGGCCAGGCCGTGGAGACACCCCGCGACGTTCACCGGACCTTCACGGCGCGCCGGAACACCGACCGACGGTGAGGCGTTGCCTCTCGTAGACCGGGCCGCTGCCCGCACCCACCGGGCGCGCCCACCCACCCCCGAAGACCCCTCAGGAGGACACCATGGCCGACCGTTCGCTGCGCGGGATGAGCATCGGTGCGAAGAGCATGGAGTCGGACGAGGGCGTCGACTTCGCCCCCCGCTTCCAGGCGCACTACGACTGCCCCAACGGGCACACCATCATCCTGCCGTTCTCGACCGACGCCGAGGTCCCCCCGGTGTGGGAGTGCCGCTGCGGCGCCGAGGCGCTCCTGCGCGACGCCGAGCGCCCCGAGCCCAAGGCCGGCAAGCCGGCCCGCACCCACTGGGACATGCTGCTCGAGCGGCGCACGATCTCCGAGCTCGAGGAGCTGCTCGACGAGCGCCTCGGCCTGCTGCGCGCCGGCAAGCTGCGCCGCAGCGCCTGACCGCCCGCGACCACTGAGAGGCCCGGACCCCGCGGGGGTCCGGGCCTCTCTGCGTCGCGGCCGGGCCGTCGCCCTCGCACGGGCCCGTGCGCGCCGACGCGGCCCGGCACGGCCCGGGCTCGCTCGGCACGTCGCGGACTCACGCGGCCCGCACCACGGCGACGCCTCAGCGCGGGCCGCGCCGCCCCGCGACCGACCGCGCGAGGCTCGCGAGCTGGGCCGCGCGCCGTCGAGCACCCCAGACCGTGACCTTCCACAGCGCCTCGGTGACGATCGCGCGGCTCATCTTCGACCGCCCCGCCGTGCGCTCGACGAACGTGATCGGCACCTCCGTCGCGCGACCCCCCGCCCGCACGACCCGCCACGCCATGTCGACCTGGAAGCAGTACCCGTGCGACTCCACGCTCGCGAGGTCGACGGCGCGCAGCGCGGACGCGCGGTAGGCGCGGTAGCCCGCCGTCGCGTCGCCCAGGTGCAGCCCCAGCGCGAGGCGCACGTACGCGTTGCCCGCGCGCGAGAGCACCTCGCGGTGCCGCGGCCAGTTCTCCACGCGCCCGCCCGGGACCCAGCGCGACCCTATGACGAGGTCCGCGCCGTCGTGCGCGCCGTTCGCCGTGGCGGAGCCGAGGGCGGCGAGCAGGGACGGCAGCTGCTCCGGCTGGTGGGAGCCGTCGGCATCCATCTCCACGAGCACGTCGTACCCGGCGTCCAGGCCCCACCCGAACCCCGCGACGTACGCGGCGCCCAGGCCCTCCTTCCCGGCCCGGTGCAGCACGTGCACGCCCGGGTCGACGGCGGCGGCGGCGTCGGCGAGGTCGCCCGTCCCGTCCGGGCTGGCGTCGTCCACGACGAGCACGTCCGCGTCCGGGACCGCGGCGCGCAGGCGTGCCAGCGTGCCCGGCAGGGTCAGCGCCTCGTCGTACGTGGGCACGACGACGAGCACGCGCCCGCCCAGGACGCCGCCCTCCCCCGCCGGCCCGCTCACGGCGCCTCGTCTCCGGCCGGGGCCGCGGCGGTCGGGGTGCGGCGCTCGCGGACCGCGGTGACGACGCCCGCGGCGAGGAGCCCGAGGGCGAGGAGCTCGACGACGCGGCCCGGCCAGTCCCCCGCCCGCACGGCCGGGGTCAGGCTCGTGCGCAGCGGCAGGTCGGCGACCATCTGGTCGGCGGTGAACAGGTCGGTGCTCTGCAGGAGCTCGCCGTCGGGGGCGATGACGCCGCTGACGCCGACGGTCGAGACCTGCACGGTCGCGCGCCCGGTCGACACGGCGCGCAGGCGCGACATCGCGAGCTGCTGCGTGGACTCGGCGGTGTACCCGAAGGAGGCGTTGTTGGTCTGCACGACGAGCACCTCGGCGCCCGCGTCCACGGCGTCGTTCACGAGGCCGTCGTAGGCGACCTCGAAGCAGATGACGACGCCGAGCGGCACGGTGCGCCCGAGGCGCTCGGACGCGAGGTCCACGACCCCGGTCTCGGTGCCGGGGATCATGTCGATGGTGACCCGGTCGACCTGGTCGGAGAAGATCCGCAGCAGGGACCGCAGGGGGATGTACTCGCCGAACGGCGCGGGGTGCTGCTTGGCGTAGCGGTCCACGACGCCCGCGCCGGGCTCCCACAGCAGCGACACGTTGTACCGGCCGCCGGTCTCGGGGTACTCCTGCGCGCCGACGAGGATCGGGGCCTCGACCTCGCGCGCGGCGTCGTCGATGGCGCGCGCCACGTCGGGCGCGGTCTGCGGGTCGAGGTCGGAGCCGTTCTCGGGCCACAGCACCACGTCGAGGTCGCCGGGCTCCACCTGGTCCAGCAGCGCGACCGTCCCCTGCAGGTGGTTGTTGAGCACCTCGGCCCGGTTCGCGAACGACCCGAGCCCGGGCTCGCCCACGTTGCCCTGCACCGCCCCGACGGCGAGCGTGCCGGCCTCGGCACGCGTGTCGAGCGGCACGAGCAGGGGCGCGGCCACGAGCGCACCGGCCACGGCGGCCGGGACGACGGCGCCCGGGACGACGGCGCCCGTGACGACGTCGCGGCGGCGCACCAGCGCGAGCACCGCGACCGCGAGCAGCGACCCGGCGAGCGCGACGAGCAGGGACACGAGGACCTCGCCCCCGAGCCAGGCCGCGCGCCCGAGCGGGGAGTCCGCCTGGGAGAACGCGAGCCGGCCCCAGGGGAAGCCGCCGAACGGGACCTCGGTGCGCGCCTGCTCGACGCCGACGAACAGCAGCGCGAACGCGACGGCCTGCGCCCCCGGGCGCCCGGCCAGCCACGACCACCGGCGGGCCCAGGCCCAGGCGGCACCGAGCACGGCGACGAAGCACGCCTCCATGACGGACAGCGCGACCCACGGCACGGTCTCGGTCGCGTAGTTGGCCCACCACAGGTGCGGCAGGAAGAACGCCAGACCCCACACGAGCCCGACGAGGAAGCCCCAGCGGGCGCCGTCGCGCCGCAGCCCCCAGAACAGCGCGGCGACGCCGACGAACGCGAGGGGCCACCACCCGCGGTCGGGGAAGGCCGCGTCGGTGGCGAGGCCGCCCGCGAGGGCCAGGAGGAGCGAGAGCGGCCGCGACGGGGGCCCGACGGGGCTGCCGCCGTCCACCACCGCGGGGGTCCCGCGTCCGTTCTCGGCGCGCACCGGCGCGGGGGGCGCCGGGGACGAGGCGTGCGACGACGGGGTCTCCGGTCCTGAGGTGGCCGGTCCTGCGGGGCGGGGTCGCCCGGCCGGGGTGGCCGCGGGCTCGGGGGCGTGCACGGGTGCACCCTACGCCACGCACCTGCGCGGACCGGGGTCCGCGGCGTCGGCCCGGCGGGTGATCCGCAGGCGGCCCGAGGGTGGTGTGTGCGGGCTCGCGCGCCCTTCGGCCCGTACGCCGCCGCCACCGGCGGAGCACGTTTTCTACTGAGCGCGCGAGCCCGGCCAGGTACCCGGCGCGGAACGCCGAGGGGTCGTCGTCGGTGGCTGATCCCCCTGCGGCCGCGGGGGCCGGAACACCCTGTCGAACCTACTCCGGCTCACGGCCCTGTCAAGCGGTAGCGGTCACACGAACGTGTCGAACAGGGGGGCGCCGTCGCGCACCGTCTGCAGGCACCGGGGTCGCGGCACGTCGGGGCCGAGCTCCGGCAGGAGCGGCTGCCCGGCGCGCGCGTCCGTGCTCCACGACGACGTCGTGCGCCCGAGCGCGCCCTGCACCACGAGGTGCTCGCCCCGCCACACCGCGAGGTGCGCGGGCGCCCCGACGCGCAGCTGGCCGGCCCCCGTGTGGTCCAGGCCCGCGATGCGCCACCCGCCGCGCGTGTGCGCGCGGAACGCGGCCCGCGCCGAGATCTGCTGGTCGGGGTCCACGTGCGACATCGCGGCCAGCACGCCCGCCCACGGGTCGAGGCGCGTGACGGGCGCGTCCGACCCGAACGCGAGCGGGACGCCCGCCCCCGCCAGGTCCGCGAACGGGCTCAGGCCCTCGGCCCGGGTCGCGCCCACGCGCGCCGCGTACATGCCCTGCGGCCCGCCCCACGCGGCGTCGAACCCCGGCTGGATGCTCAGGCTCACGCCGAACAGCAGCAGCGACGCCAGCGCCGTCGCGTCCACGAACAGCGCGTGCTCCACCCGGTGCCGCGCCGCGCGCACCGCGCCCTGGCCGTGGACCTGCGCGGCGACCTCGAGCCCGAGGACGAGCTCGTCCATCGCGCGGTCCCCGATGACGTGGAAGCCGCCCTGCGTGCCCGCCGCCCCGACCGCGGACAGGTGGTTCGCGATCTGCTCCGCGCTCAGGTAGAGGTTCCCCCGGTCGGTGGGGTCGGGCCCGTCCTGGTAGGGCAGGCGCATCGCCGCGGTGCGCGACCCGATCGACCCGTCCACGTTGAGGTCGCCCGCGAGCCCCGTCAGTCCCGGCACGTCCGCGAGGACCTCGCGCGCGTCGTCGACCGTGGTGCACAGCTCGCCCCGGTACCCGACGACGTGCGCCAGCCCCGAGGACGCGTCGCTTGTGAGCGCGAGGAGCTCGCGCAGCCCGGCGCGCGTGTCGATGTGCGGGGCGCTCATCTCGTGCACCGACACGATCCCCTGCTCCGCCGCCGCGCGCAGCGCCGCCCGGTACAGGGCGGTGCGCCGCGCGGGCGACACGTCGCGCGCGACGTCCCGGGCGACATGGTGCGCCTCCCCCGTGACCCAGCCTGACTCGTCCCACCCGGGGCGCTCCGCCAGGGCGCAGCGCCGCGCGAGCGTCGTGGAGACCACGGCGGAGTGCACGTCGACCCGCGCCGCGTACACCGCGCGACCGCCCGCGGCCGCGTCGAGCTCGTCGCGCGTCGGCGGCCGCCCCTCGGGCCAGGACCGCTCGTCCCACCCGAACGCCAGCACGACGTCGTCGTCCCCGACGCCCGCCGCGGCCTTCGCGACCGCCTCCAGCGCCGCCGCCAGCGTCGTCACGCCGGCGCTCGCGGACAGGTCGACGCCCGCGAGGGCGAGCCCGACCTCGAACAGGTGGACGTGCGCGTCGACGAACCCGGGCGCGACGAGCGCGCCGTCGAGGTCGATCACGCGGTCGGCGCGGGCGGCGAGCCCGTCGGCCGTGTCGTCGGCGCCGATCCAGGCGATGACGCCGTCGTCGACGAGGAGCGCTTCTGCGAACGGGTCGGCCTGGGAGTGGATCACGCCGCCGCGGTACAGGGTTGAGGCCACAATCCTTCACGATACCGCCACAACCGCCCGAACCTCGCCGTTCCGGCGCGACGTCCGCGCAGGTGGCGGCGGGTGTCGCGCACGTCACGCGCCCGCGCGCGCTCCCGGCGGTGCGGGCGCGGGCGGCTCAGACGCTCGAGTACGCGACGACGCCGCGCCGCAGCTTCTCGATCGCCTGGTGCGCGGTGCGCCGCACGGCGGGCGTGGGCGCGGCGGTCGCGACCTGGTCGAGGACGTCGATCACCTGCTTGCACCAGCGCACGAAGTCGCCGGCCGCGATCTCCGAGCCGCGCAGCACGGCGTCGAGGCTGCGGCCCACGGCCCACCGGTGCACGGCGGTGACGAGGCCCTCGTCGAGGGCGCCGGTGGCGTCGATGTCGTGGGCCTCCTCGAGGTCGTCCACCTCGGACCACACGCGCGTGGTCGCCTCGAGCGCACGGGCGAGCGTGCCGTGCGGCCCGCCGGGGACGTCGGGCTCGCCGCGGTCCTCACGCCGTCCCGCGTACACGCACGTGGACACCACCGCGGCGAGGGCGGGGGCGTCGAGGTCCTCCCACACGCCGCGGCGCAGGCACTCGGCGAGCAGCAGGTCGTTCTCGGCGTACAGGCGCCGCAGCCACTGTCCGTCGCGCGTGACGCGCAGCCCGGCCCGCCCCGCGCGGTCGCGCTCGCCGCCGGCCCGGGCCCCGTGGGCGGGCTCCTCCGCGTCCAGGGCGTCCTCGAGCGGTGCGGCCGGGTCGTCCGCGACCTCGCCGGGGGCGAGGTAGCCGAGCGTGAGCAGGACGTCGCAGATGCGGTCGAACACGCGCGCGATGGACCCGGTGCGGCCCTCGACGCGGCGCACGAGCTGGTCGTGCTCCTTCTTGAGCCGGGCCCACCGCTCGGCCCAGCGGGCGTGGTCCTCGCGGTCGGGGCAGTCGTGGCACGGGTGGGCGCGCAGCTGCGCGCGCAGGCGGGAGAGCTCGGCGTCGTCCGCGGCGGCGGACCGGGTGCGGGTGGTGCGCCCGGGTCGCGTGCCGGGCTCGTCGAGCGCCCCGAGGGCGTTGCGCAGCGTGGACGCGAGGTCGCGCCGCTGCGCCGGGACGCGCGGGTTGAACGACTTCGGCACCCGGACCGTGGCGACGGTGCGGATGCCGCCGGGCGCGTCGGCCACGGTGAGCTTCTTCACCTGCCGGTCCTGCGTGAGCACGGTGGGGCGCGGGCCGTCGAACCCGGCCCCCTCCCCCGGGTCGAGCACGACGACGTAGCCCGCGCGCCGCCCCGACGGCACCTCCACCACGTCCCCGGGCCGCAGCCGCTCGAACGCGGCCACGACCTCCGCGCGCCGGGACCGGCTCGCGGCGCGCGACAGGTCGCCCTCGCGCGCGGTGATGCGCCGCCGCAGCGCCGCGTACTGGGCGAAGTCGCCCCGATCGCACGTCATGGCCTGCGCGTACCCGTCGAGCGCCTCGGCGTGCGCCTGCGCCTGCTTCGCGAGGCCGACGACCCCGCGGTCGGCCTGGAACTGCGCGAACGACGTCTCCAGCACCTCGCGCGCCCGGTCGCGCCCGACCTGCGCGACGAGGTTGACCGCCATGTTGTACGTGGGCCGGAAGCTGGAGCGCAGCGGGTACAGGCGCTTGGACGCCAGGCCCGCGAGGTGCACGGGGTCGAGGCCCGCGTGGTCGACGACGACGGCGTGCCCCTCGACGTCGATGCCGCGCCGCCCCGCCCGGCCGGTGAGCTGGGTGTACTCGCCGGGGGTGACGTCGACGTGCGCGGTCCCGTCCCACTTGACGAGCTTCTCCAGCGCGACGGACCGGGCGGGCATGTTGATGCCGAGCGCGAGCGTCTCGGTGGCGAACACGACCTTGACCAGGCCGCGGCTGAACAGCTCCTCGACCGTCTCCTTGAACACGGGCAGCAGGCCGGCGTGGTGCGCCGCGATCCCGCGCGCGAGCGACTCCGTCCACGTCCAGTACCCGAGCACCTCGAGGTCCTCCGCGGGGATGGTCTCGGTGCGTTCCTCGGCGACGCGCCGGATCTCCGCCTCCTCCGCGGGCGAGGTGAGGCGCAGCCCCGCCGCGAGGCACTGCTGCACGGCGCCCTCGCACCCGGCGCGGGAGAAGATGAAGTAGATCGCGGGCAGCAGCCCGTCCGCGTCCAGGGCGTCCACGACGGCGAACCGCGCCGGGGTGCGGCGCGCCCCGAGCCCCGACCGGTCGGGACCGGGGCGCCGCCCGCCCCGCCCCCGGTACCCGCGGTCGCCCGCGCCGCGCCGCCCGCCCGGGCCCGACGCGCTCGTGCGCGGGGCCGCGCGGAACGCGGCCAGCAGGTCCGGGTTGATGGGCGGGTTCACGCCCGGGTCCGTGGGGTCCACGTGCCCGGCGTAGAGGTCGAGCAGGTCCGCGCCGAGCGCCCGCCCGCCGCCCGCGTGCGCGACCCCGGTCGCCGGGTTCGCCGACGCGACGAGCACGTGCTGCCACAGCGGCACGGGCCGGCGCTCGCTGACGACGACGGTGGTGTCGCCGCGCACCATCTCCAGCCAGTCGCCGAACTCCTCGGCGTTCGACACGGTCGCGGACAGGGACACGAGCTGGACGTCGTCGGGCAGGTGGATGATGACCTCCTCCCACACCGGCCCGCGGAACCGGTCGGCGAGGTAGTGCACCTCGTCCATGACGACGAACGCGAGGCCGTCGAGCGTGCGCGAGCCCGCGTACAGCATGTTGCGCAGCACCTCGGTCGTCATGACGACGACGGGCGCCTCCCCGTTGATCGTCGTGTCGCCGGTGAGCAGACCCACGGAGTCGGCGCCGTAGCGGCGCACGAGGTCGCCGTACTTCTGGTTTGACAGCGCCTTGATCGGGGTGGTGTAGAACGCCTTGCGCCCGCCCGCGAGGGCGAGGTGGACGGCGAACTCGCCCACGACCGTCTTGCCCGCGCCCGTCGGCGCGGCGACGAGGACGCCGCGGCCCTCCTCGAGCGCCTCGCACGCGCGCTCCTGGAAGTCGTCGAGGGGGAAGTCGAGGACCTGCCGGAACTCCGCGAGCCGGGTGCGGGACGCCGCCTGGCGGGCCCGGGACGCGGCATAACGGGCGGCGGGCGATTCAGCGGCCGTCATGGTGCCAGCCTACGGTCCACCGCCGACCTCGCCGGTCGGCGCGCGGGCCGCCTCGCCGACCGGCCGCCTCCCGGTCGCCGGCGGGGTGTCAGCGCTGCGCGGCGGGACGGGCCGGGGCGTCGAGGACGTGCAGCGCGCCCGGGACGACGTCGACCCGCAGCGGCAGGGGGCCGAGGTGCTCCCCGTCGGCGAACGCGTGCGGCGGGGTCGCGCCCGCCTCGGTCGCCGCGACCGTCACCGACGTCGCGCGCAGCGTCCCCACGCCCGGGTTCGCCAGGTGCCGCCCCGCGTACATGCCGGGGAAGATGCGCGTCGCGCCCCAGCGCCCGAACGGGCCTGCGACGACGACGTCGAGGAGGCCGTCGTCGAGCGCCGCGCCCGGCGCGATCCGGATGCCGCCGCCGATCCGCGGACCGTTCGCGACCGACACGAGCGCGCCCGGCGACTCCCACACCACGGTCCGCCCGCCCTGCGTGCCGCCGCCGTCGGGGCTCGTCCCGACGGCGGCGCCGTCGAGCAGGAGGGGCGCCCCGGCGAGCAGGTCGGGCAGCTGGTCGCCCGCGGGGACGCCGTGCAGCGTGACCCGGTACCCGTAGGGGCGGTAGCGCGTGATCTCCGTGAGGGCCGAGCGCGCGTACCGGGACCGGCCGCGGGGCCACGTGGCCGCGTTCGCGTGCGCGTTGACGGCGGCGTCGATCCCCGCGGACAGCACGCCCGCGTACCAGCGGGGCGCTGCCAGGTGCTCGCCCGTGACGCGCGCGGCGTCGACCGCGCGCACGGACGGCGGCGCGCTCGCCGAGGACACGGTGCTCGTGGCGGTACCGAGGGCCGCGAGGAGGGCGTCCACGCACCGGTCGGTGCGGGTCGTGGGCAGCCCGAGGCCGTGCGCGAAGTCGTTGCCCGTCCCGACCGCGACGATCCCGAGCGGGACGCCGGTCCCGGCGGTCGCGTTGACGCCGAGGTGCACCATGCCGTCCCCGCCCACGACGACGAGCGCGTCCACCCCGGGCCGTGCTCCCGCGCCGTCGCCGCCCGGGCCGCGCACGGCGGCGTCGGCCGACTCCTGGGCGAGGGGCAGGCTCGGGGCGCTGAGGTCGACGACGGCGTGCCCGGCGGCGCGCAGCGCGTCGGCGGTGCGGTCCCCGGCCGCGCGGCCGCGGCCGCGCCCCGCCGTCGGGTTGACGACGAGGGCGACCGTGCTCACGCGCGACCCCCGCGCCCGCGGGGGCGCGGCCGGGGCGGGGCGCTCACAGGGCGAGCCGTGCGGCGTCGAGCTTGTCGACGCGCCGGTCGTGGAGGTAGCTGATGCCGAGTGCCGCGAAGTACAGGCCGCAGATCGGCAGCGCCACGAAGATCATCGTCAGCGCGTCCGGGGTCGGGGTCATCACGGCCGCGAACACGAAGGCGATGAGCACCGCCCACCGCCAGCCCTTGGCCATCGCGGACGCCCGCAGGATCCCGGCCGCGTTGAGCGCGACGAGGACGACGGGCAGCACGAACGCGAGTCCGAACGCCAGCACGAGGCGCATGACGAAGCTCAGGTAGCCCTGCGCGTCGGCCAGGTTGGTCGCGCCGTCGGGCACGAACCCGGCGAGGATGTCGACCGCGTGCGGCAGCACCCACCAGGCGAGGAACGCGCCCCCGAGGAACAGCGGGACCGACGCACCGAGGAACGCGAACGCGTACCGCTTCTCCCGGGTGGTCAGGCCCGGCGTGATGAACGCCCACAGCTGGTACAGCCACCACGGGCAGGTGACGATGACGCCGAGGAAGAGGGAGACCTTGACCTTCATGTCGAGCGCGGAGGCCAGGCCCGAGAAGTTCAGGCTGATGACCTTGCCCTGCTCCTCCGCCGCCTTGAGCAGCGGCGCCTGCAGCGCCTCGAGCAGCGGCTCGTAGAGGAACCACCCGACGATCGCGCCGACCACGAGGCCGCACGCGGCGAGGAACAGCCGCTTGCGCAGCTCCAGGAGGTGCTCGCGGAGCGGCATCCGCCCCTCGGGGTCACGGGACGTACGTGACACCGACTATCCCTTCGAGGTGTCGCCCGGTTCGGGCGACGTCGTCCCTCCGGTCACGGTCGGCGAGGACGTGCCGGTCGACGCGGGCGACGACCCGGCGCCACCCGCCGCGGGCGGCGTGGCGTCGTCCTCGCGCAGGTCCTTGACCTCGCTCTTGAAGATCTTCAGCGACTGCCCGACGCTCTTGGCCAGGTCGGGGAGCCGACGCGCACCGAACAGGAGCAGGATGACGACGACCAGCACGATGATGTGCCAGGGCTTGAGCATGCCCATGGGCTAACTCCTCCTCGAGGCGAACGGCGCTACGCGAGCGAGTCTACGTGGTGAACCCTACGCGTTGAACCGGCGCCAGCGGGACCAGACCTGCTCGTCGCGCCGGCGCCGCTGGACACGCCGCTCCGCCCGCTCGGCGCGCAGCAGGTCCACGCGCTCCTGGAGCGCGACCGGGTCGTCGAACAGGGTCGGCGCGGTCGACGGCTGCGCCTCCTCCAGGGCGCGCGACAGCTCGTCCGCCCGCGCGCTCATGTCCGCCGCCACCTGCGACGCGCGCGACAGCTCGCGCCCCAGCCCCTTCACGGACCGCCACAGGCGCCGCGCGAGGAAGAACGCGCCCACGAGCGTGCCCACGACGAGCAGCGTCCAGACCCAGAACCACATGCCGCCCACCCTAGCCAGCAGCCGTGCCGCCGGACGCGACGCCGCCCGACGCGCCGTCGGGCTCGCCCGGCAGGTGCGCGTACGCGGACAGGGCGGCGCTCGCGGCCTCGCGCACGTCGCGCGCGACCGAGGCCGGCTCGACGGCGAGCACGTGCCGCGCCCGCTCCGTGAGGAGCTGGCGCAGCCACACCGGGTTGGTGACGCGCAGGCGCACCTCGAACGCGCCGTCGGGCAGGTTGCGCACGGACTCGACGGGGACCTGCTCCGCGACGGCGCGCGCGGGGCTGGCGAACGTGATCGTCGCGAGCGGCGCGTCGCCGGTGGGCGTGAAGTCGACGTCGGGGTCGACGTCGTGCCCCTCGACGGGCTGGTCGAGCTCGGTGGCGGCGAGGATCCGGTCGACGCGGAACGTGCGCCGGCCCTGCGCGCGGTGGCACCAGGCGAGCAGGTAGGCGTGCTCGTCCTGGGTGTGCAGGGACACGGGGTCGACCTCGCGCTCCGACTCCTCGTCGGCGGCCGTCACGTACCGGATGCGCAGGCGGTGGCCCGCGACGAGCGCGCTCGTGATCGCCGCGACGACGCGCGGGTCGCCCTCGGGGGCGAGCTGCACGTCGAGCGCCGCCGCCGCCTCGCCCGTCGCGTCGGTGAGCTTGCGCAGCACCGACTCGACGACGCCCGCGCGCTCGGGGTCGGCCTGCACCGCCGCCGTCTCCCGCATGGCGCGCAGCGCCGCGATGAGCGCCACCGCCTCGCGCGTGCCCAGGCGCAGGGGCCGGGTCATGCCGCGCGCCTCGGTGAGCCGCACGACGCCGCGCTCGATCGAGTCGGCGTCGAAGTCGATGAGGTCGTCCGGCCAGTACCCGGGCGTGCCGGACACCCACAGGGCGTCGACGTCGTCCAGGACCTGGCGCTCGCTCACGCCGAAGTGCCGGGCGAGCTCGCCCACCGGCACCGGGCCCGCCCCGTCCAGGTACGCGACGATGCCCAGCAGGCGCACCAGCCGGTCGTCCGCGCGCTCAGCCACGCCCCGCCACCTCCGTCGACCCCTCGCCCTGGCCGGAACCCGGCACGGGTCCCGACGACGACCCCAGCGCCGCCGCGTCCCGCAGCCGGCGCACGACCGCCGCGCGCAGGTCCGGCGGCCCGAGCACGAGCACCGCGTCGCCGTACCCCACGACCTCGTCCGCCAGCGCGTACCGCACGTCGTACGCCACCTCCAGCACGTCGCGGCCCGCGCCGTCGCCCGCCCGCGCGTCCGGCACCGACCCGACGACCGTGCCGCGCGCCCGCAGCGCACCCGCACGCTCCGGCACCACCGCCAGACGCGCCACCCCGCCCGCGTCGCGCGTGCCCAGCGCCGCGTCCACGTCCACCTCCGCCGGCACCTCGAACGCGTCGCGCGGACCCGTCGCCCGCACCCGGCCCTCGACCCGGCTCAGCCGGTACGACCGCGGCGCCCCCCGGTCCAGGTCGAACCCCACGAGGTACCAGCCCCCGCGCCGCGCCGCGATCCGCCACGGCTGCGCCCGCCGCGCCCGCACCTCGCCCGTGCTCGCCGCCCGGTACGTGAACGACACCGCGCGCCGCGCCGAGATCGCGTCCATCAGCGTCGCGTACGCGTCCCCCACCGGCCGCACCTGCGGCGCCAGACCCGCCACCACGTCCATCGCGGTCTCCCCCGCGCCCGCCGCCCGCAGCTTCGTCAGCGCCCGCGAGATGTCCGTCCGCAGCGTCTTGTCCTGCCAGAACTGCGCCGCCAGCGCCAGCACCCCCAGCTCCGCCGGCGTCAGGTCCACCGCGGGCAGCGCGTACGCGTCCTGATCGATCCGGTACCCCACCTCGTCCGCGTGCCCGCCCGCGTCCACCGTCACGATCGGGATCCCCAGGTCGCGCAACGTGTCCTTGTCGCGCTCGAACATCCGTTCGAACGCGTCCGGGGACGGGGCGTCGCCGTACCCCGCCACGCTGACGCGGATCTGCTGCTTCGTCATCGACGCGTTCGTGTTCACCAGCGCGATCACCAGGTTCAGCAGACGCGCGGCCGGGTTCGTCGGCGACGACCCCGACGACGACGGCGCAGGGTCGGGCACGGACGAGGGGGGCGTGGGCTCGGACATCGGGCACCACGCTAGTCGGTCGATAGGGTGTGCCGCGTGATCACGTGGCGGACCGCGACCGTGGTGTCGCACGCGAAGACCTGGACCGGCGCCCAGGAGCTGCACGTGCGGCTCCACACCCCCCTGCCCGGGCGCGACGACGACCCCGACGCGACCGTGCGCGCCCTCGCCTACACCCAGCTCGTCGGCACCCCCGGACCCGGCGACCACGTGCTCCTCAACGTCTCCGCCCTCGCCCGCGGCCTCGGCACCGGCGGGTACGCCCTCGTCGTCGGCCCCGCCCAGCCCGGCACACCCCTCCCGCCCGACCCCGCACCCGGGCCCGGCCACCTCGTCAAGGCCCGCTACACCCCCCTCCAGGCCCTCGTCCTCGGCGTCGACGAGCAGGAGTCCCCCCACCACGACACCCTCCGCGACGCCGACGACCTCGACGGCACCCCCGTCGTCGTCGCCGACCTCCACTCCGCCCTCCCCGCCGTCGTCGCCGGCGCCCGGCACGCCGCGGCGCTCGCAGGCCGCCCCACGCCACGGGTCGCCTACGTCATGACCGACGGCGGCGCCCTCCCCGCCGCGTTCTCCCGCACCGTCGCCACCCTGCGCGACACCGGCTGGATCGACACCTGCCTCACCGTCGGGCAGGCGTTCGGCGGAGACCTCGAGGCCGTCACCGTGCACACCGGACTCCTCGCCGCCCACCACGTCACCGGCGCCGACCTCGTCGTCGTCGCCCAAGGACCCGGCAACCTCGGCACCGGCACCCGCTGGGGCTTCTCCGGCGTCGCCGCCGGCGAAGCCCTCAACGCCGTCGCCGCCCTCCGCGGCCGCCCCGTCGCCTCCCTGCGCGTCTCCGGCGCCGACGCCCGCGACCGCCACCTCGGCATCTCCCACCACTCCCTCACCGCCTACGGCCGCGTCGCCCTCGCCCCCAGCGACGTCCCCGTGCCCGTCCCCGCGCCCGACCTCGAAGCGCTCACCGGGTGGGGCGCCGACCTCACCCGCCGCGTCACCCAGCAGGCCGCGACCCTCGCCGCCCCCACCGGGCGCCACCACCTCGTCGACGTCCCCGCCGGCCCCGCCCTCCTCGACGCCCTCCACGACACCCCCGTCCGGCTCTCCACCATGGGCCGCGGCCTCGACACCGACCCCGCCGCGTTCGTCGCCGCCGCCGTCGCCGGAGTCCACGCAGAGTCGCTCCGACCCGCATGACCGCACCGCAGGGGGACGACCACCGCCGGCCCGGACCGGCCCGCTTCGCCGCCGTCACGGCGCTGGCGCTCGCGGCCGTGCTCGCCGCCGCCGTCGGCGCGCCGTGGGGCTGGGACGCGCCCGGCTGGTTCGACGACCTCGCGCAGGACCCGGTCGCGCCGCCGCCGGACACCGCCGCGACCGACGTCCTGTCGCAGGAGCGGGAGGACCTCCGGGCACTGACCGACACCGGCGGCCTGTCGTTCGACGCGTACCTGCTCTGGTCCCTGGGCGTGGTCGTGCTCGTGGTCCTCGTCGTGCTGGCGCGCCGCTACCTCCCGGCCCTCCTCGTGCGGCGACGTCGACGCGACCTCCTCGTCGCGGCGCCGGGCGACGTCTCCGTCCACGCTGCCGAGGACCCGGTCGTGCCGGAGCTGCGGGAGGCGGTCGAGCGGGCGCACGACGACCTGCGCGCGCCGGACGCGGACCCGCACCACGCCGTCGTCGCCGCCTGGGTCGCGCTCGAGCGCGCCGCGGAGCGGGCAGGCACCCGGCGCGACCCCGCGCAGACGCCCACGGAGTTCACGACCGCGGTCCTGGCGAGCACCCGGGTGGACGCGGACGCGGTCGCGACGCTGCGCGGCCTGTACCACCGGGCCCGGTTCGGCGAGACGCCGCTCGGGGAGCACGACCTGGAGGCAGCACGCGCGGCGCTCGCCCGCATCGCGGCCGACCTCACGACACGGGTCGTCGGCACCCAGGGTCCCGACGCGTCCCCGCTCCACGACGAGGCCCGGCCATGAGGGCGCGCGAACGCTGGGACCGGCTGCGCCCGGCGGACCGGCGCGCCCTGCTCGCGGCCACCGCCGCCGTCGGGTTCGGGGTCGCCCTCGTGCTGCTCGGCTCCTCGCCCGCGCACGCCCTCATGCTCACCGCCCTCGGCGTCGCGGGCGTCCTGCTGTGGCACCGCACCGGGTACGCCGGGGACACCGTGTGGCCGCGCGTCCCCGACGTGCGGCGCGACGGCAACCGGCGCGACGTGTCCGACCTCGGCTGGTCGGTCCTGGGCCGCGACGGACGCGTCACGGTCGGCGCCGCCCGCCGGGTGCGCCACCTCACGGAACGTCGCCTGGCCCGCCACGGCATCGACGACCTCGCGGACCCCGGCGCCGCGACCGACGTGGCCCGCCTCCTCGGCCCCCGCGTGGCGCGCACCGTCCACGACCTCGTCGCCGACGGGCGCCTCCCCACGCCCGCCGAGCTCGACGCCTGGCTCGCGGCGCTCGACCGGCTCGACCCGACGACGACCATCCACGACCACCCGGACAGCCCCGACGGAGGGACACCCCGATGACCGCCGAACCCGCCCCCCGCACCGCCGGACCGGGCACGACCCTCGACGTGCCCACCGTCGCCGCGCACGGCCGCGCCGTCCTCGACGAGGTCGCGACCGCCGTCGTCGGCGCCCGCGAACCCCTGACCCTCGCGCTCGCCACGGTCCTCGCCGGCGGGCACGTGCTGTTCGAGGACGTCCCCGGGCTCGGCAAGACCCTCGCCGCGCGCAGCCTGGCCCGGGCCCTCGGCCTCGACTTCACCCGCCTGCAGTGCACCCCCGACCTCCTGCCGTCGGACGTCACCGGGTCCTCCGTGTACGACCCCGCGACCCGCACGTTCGAGTTCCGGCCCGGGCCCGTCTTCACCGGGCTGCTGCTCGCCGACGAGATCAACCGCACCGCCCCCAAGACGCAGTCCGCGCTGCTCGAGTCCATGGCCGAGCGCCAGGTCACCGTCGAGGGCACCACCCACGCGCTGCCCCGCCCCTTCCACGTCGTCGCGACGTCCAACCCCGTCGAGCACGAGGGCACCTACCCCCTCCCCGAGGCGCAGCTCGACCGCTTCATGGTGCGCCTGTCCGTCGGGTACCCCGGCCGCGACGAGGAGCGCGAGGTCCTCACCCGCCGCATCGCCCGCCGCCACGACGACCCCGTCGTGCGCCAGGTCGTCGACCGCGACACCGTCCTCGCCATGCAGGCCGCCGTCGAGCAGGTCGACGTCCACCCCGACGTCGTCGCCTACTGCGTCGACCTCGCCGCCGCCACCCGCACCCACCGCGACCTCGAGGTCGGCGCGTCGCCCCGCGGCTCGCAGAACCTCGCTCTCCTCGCCCGTGGCGTCGCCGTCCTCGACGGACGTGACGTCGTCCTGCCCGAGGACGTCAAGCGCGTCGCCGTCCCCGTGCTCGCCCACCGCCTCACCCTCACCCCCGGGGCCTGGGCCGCCGACCTGCGGCCCGAGACCGTCGTCGCCGGCATCCTCCAGACCGTCCCCGGACCCGCCACCGTCGGCGACCGCGGATGAGCACCACCACGGCGGACCGGGACAACGACGCGCCCCGCTGGCGCACCACCGTCCACCTCGCCGCCGGTGTCCTCCTCGGCACCACGCTCCTCGCCCTCGGCGTCCTCCTCCGCCGCCCCGACGCCGCCCTCCTCGGGGTCGCGCCCCTCCTCGGCGCCGTCTGGGGCTGGACCCGCCGCCCCCACGGACCCGTCACCGTGCGCGTCGTCCTCGACGCCGACGCCCCACCCGGCACCCTCGCAGCCCGCACCGTCGCCGACGTGCCGCCCGGCGTCGAGCTCCTGCGGCTGCGCGCCCTCGCCCCCGGTGGCCTCGTTACCGAACGCCTGGTCCGCACCACGGCCGGAACCCGCGAGCTCACCTGGCGCGCGCCCTCGGCGCGCACCGGCGTCACCGACACCCTCCGCGTCGACTACGCCGCCTACGGGCCCGACGGCGTCGAGGAGCAGGTCGCCCGTGTCGCCCACGGCCCGCGCCGACTCGTCCTGCCCCGCCCCCGACCCCTCGGACGCCTGCCCCTCGCCTCCCGCCTGCGCGGCCTCTCCGGGCCCCACACCTCCCGACGCCCCGGCGACGGCACCGAGCTCCGCGACGTCGATGCCTTCCGCCCCGGCGACCGGCTCCGCCGCATCGACTGGCGCGCCACCGCCCGCCGCTCACCCGCCCTCGACACGCTGTACGTCCGCCGCACCTTCGGCACCGCCGAGGCGACCGTCGTCCTCGTCGTCGACTCCCGCGACGAGGTCGCCCCCGACCTCGCCACCTGGAGCGGCGTCGGCGCCCAGCGCCCCGACGAGGCCACCTCCCTCGACCTCGCGCGCCACGCCGCGGCGTCCGTCGCCCAGACCGTCCTCGCCGACGGCGACCGCGTCGCCCTCGACGACCTCGGCCGCCTCGCCCGACCCGTCCGCGCCGGCGGAGGACGACGCCACCTGCGCCGCGTCCTCCACGGACTCGCCCTCGCCCGACCCGTCGGCGACCCCTCCGCCCGCCTCCGCCCGCCCCAGGTGCCCGCCGGCGCCGCCGTCTACCTCTTCTCGACCCTCCTCGACGACGAGGCGCCCCGCCTCGCACGCCAGTGGCACGACACCGGGCACGTGGTCGTCGTCGTCGACGTCCTCCCACCGGTCTCCCTCGCCGAGGTCGACGACCACGTCGCGACCGCCTGGGCCGTCACGCGCCACGAGCGCGCGGACCGCGTGGACGACCTGCGCGAGCGCGGGATCGTCGTCGCTCGCTGGCACGACGGCACACCCGGCGCCGACGGCGCTCGCGGGACGCTCGAGCTCGCGGCACGACGGCTCGACCGGCAGGGCCCCGGTCGACCGGGCCCTCTCGGGGGTGCCCGATGAGACGCCTCGTCCGACGCGAGGTCGTCACCGCAGGGCCGCGTCCCCGCCTCGAGGTCGAGACCGGGCGCGCCGTCGCGGGCTGGTGGCCGCGCGTCGTCCTCCTCGTCCTCGCCACCGCCTTCACCGGAGCCGCGCTCCAGACGACGGGTCTCGCACCGTCGTTCGTCTGGGGCACCGCCGTCGCCCTCGGGACCGCGACGGCCTTCCTCCCCGCGCCGCCGGTCCCGCACGTGCTCGTGCTCCTCGGCGGCCTCCTCCTGATCGTGGAGGGTGACGGCCCCTTCGACCCCGTCGTGTTCGCGCTCCTCCCGCTGGGCCACCTCGTCCTGCGCGCCGCCTGGTGGGCGGACCACGTGCCACCCGACGCGCGCGCCGAGCTGCGGGCGGTCCTGCCGGACCTCCGTCGGGTCGTCGTGCTGCAGGCCGCGCTGCTCGTGGTGGCGCTCGGCGTCCAGGCGGTCACCGCGCGAGAGGTCTCGTCCGCGGTCGCGACCGCGCTCGGCGGTGTCGCCGTGCTGGGCCTCGTGCTGCTCGTCACGCCGCGGGACTGACCTCGCCCTGCGAGCGGCCGGGGACCGCCCGACGATGGCGGGGACGGCACCCGAGACCGTCCCGCCGCCGCCGCGGCGCACGAACCGACCCGAGGAGGCACCCATGGCCGCTCGCTCCGACCTGCCGAAGTACACCGTCCCGTCGCTCACCCCCGAGGAAGGGGCGAAGGTCGCCGGGATCCTCCAGGAGCGCCTGCACGCGCTCAACGACCTGCAGCTCACGCTCAAGCACATCCACTGGAACGTCGTCGGGCCGCACTTCATCGCGGTGCACGAGATGATCGACCCGCAGGTCGACGCCGTCCGCGCCATGGTCGACGCGGTCGCGGAGCGCATCGCGACCCTCGGCGTCTCCCCGAAGGGCACTCCCGGCGCGCTCGTCGCGGAGCGGACCTGGGAGGACTACTCCCTCGGCCGCGCCTCGACCATCGCCCACCTGGGGGCACTCGACGAGGTGTACGTCGGGGTCATCACGGCGCACCGCGAGGCGGCGTCCGCCACCGAGGGCCTCGACGACGTCACGAACGACCTGCTCATCGGACACCTGCACGACCTCGAGCTGTTCCACTGGTTCGTCCGGGCGCACCTCGAGTCGACCGGCGGCGACCTCTCCACCGACGGCGCGCGCACCGAGACGGGCGCGGCGCGCAAGGCCGAGCAGGCGGCCGCCGGCCAGCCCTGACGCCCGCTCCCCTGCCGGACCGCTGCTCCACAGCTCAGAGCCGGCCGCGCGCCACGGTCCACCCGACCCGGCGCGCGGCCGGCTTTTCCGTGCTGTTTGGTGAGTTGTGTCCGGTGGGTGGGGTTGATTGAGGCCGCTTGGCACACTATTTTTCTCCGATGTGACGTAGTGTCGCCTGATGAGCGACAACACTCCTCGCCAGCCCACCGTCCGCCAGCTCCGTCTCGTCGTGGAGGCGGAGGACTACGACGTCGCTCTCGCCTTCTATCGCGACGTCCTGGGCCTCCCCGAGCGCATCGCGTACGCCGACGGCGAGGAGGACCGGGTGGCGATCCTCGACGTCGGGCACGCGACGCTCGAGATCGCGAACCCGGCCCACAAGCGGGCGATCGACGACGTCGAGGTCGGGCGCCAGGTGGCCGGCCACCTGCGCGTGGCGTTCGAGGTGGACGACGCGCGGGCCGCCACCGAGCGCGCCGTCGAGGCCGGGGCAGACCTCGTCGCTCCCCCGACCCGCACCCCGTGGGGCTCGCTCAACTCACGGCTCGACGCCCCCGCCGGCCTCCACGTCACCCTGTTCCAGGAGCTCGGCGGCGAGGAGGGCGTCCCGCCCGGCGTCGTCGCCGAGCCCGGGACCGGCGACGATCCCGCTGCCGGCGGGCGCTGACGCCTCGACCCACGCGCGCCGGACCTGCTCGAAGCGCGTCGGCAGCGGAGCCCGCACGGCGCCGTAGCGGGCGTTCGTCCGGTGCACGAACCGCCGCCACGAGAGCACGAGCCCCTGCTTGGTGATGGGCAGGCCGCTGGAGACCGTCACGCCGTTGTCGTGCGTGTGGTGCACCGTGAGCAGCAGCGCGCGGGGCACGGACCCCTCGAGGTCTGCCGCCAGCACCTCGCGTACCGCCATCCAGCGACGCAGCACGACGACGACGCTCGCGCTGAGCACGTGCTCGCGCACCGTGCGGTGCTTGCCGTGCGTGAGCACGACCCTCCCCTTCCCCGCCCGCGCCGTCGCGGGGCCGAGGTCGATCGCGTCGGCGGTGCAGCGCAGCAGGTCGCCGTACCGGGCGCCCGTCGCGCGCGTGAGCCCCGCGATCACGGCGAGCCGCACCGTCTCCGGCTTCGCCGACTCGACCATCGCCTCGGTGGCGAGCGTCCGCCACACCCACTCGGCCTCGTCCAGCGAGACCGTCGGCCGGGGATAGCGAGACGGGGAGGCCGCGGGGTCGGCACCCGTGCGGTCGGGGCCTTCGGAAGGTGAGACGGCGGAGGCGGTGGTCACGGTCGAGAACCTATCCGCTTGGCACACTATTACGGATGGAGACACGCCGGCACCGGCGCGCGAGAGCCCGACTCGTCGGGCGAGATTGAATACCTATGCAGATTCGCGCATACTTTGAGCATGTCCAAGGTTCTCACCTCCCTCCCCGTCGGCGAGCGCGTCGGGATCGCGTTCTCCGGCGGCCTCGACACGTCCGTCGCCGTCGCCTGGATGCGCGACAAGGGCGCCGTGCCCTGCACCTACACCGCCGACATCGGCCAGTACGACGAGCCCGACATCGCGTCGGTGCCGGGACGCGCCACGGCGTACGGCGCGGAGGTCGCGCGCCTGGTCGACTGCCGCGCGGCGCTCGTCGAGGAGGGCCTCGCGGCCCTGGCCTGCGGTGCGTTCCACATCCGCTCCGGCGGGCGCGCGTACTTCAACACCACTCCCCTGGGCCGGGCCGTCACCGGCACCCTGCTGGTGCGCGCGATGCACGAGGACGACGTCCAGATCTGGGGCGACGGCTCCACGTTCAAGGGGAACGACATCGAGCGGTTCTACCGCTACGGCCTCCTCGCGAACCCCGCCCTGCGCATCTACAAGCCGTGGCTCGACGCCGACTTCGTCGCCGAGCTCGGGGGCCGCAAGGAGATGTCGGAGTGGCTCCTCGCCCACGACCTCCCCTACCGGGACAGCACCGAGAAGGCCTACTCGACGGACGCCAACATCTGGGGCGCCACGCACGAGGCGAAGACGCTCGAGCACCTCGACACCGGCATCGAGACCGTCGAGCCCATCATGGGCGTCCGGTTCTGGGACCCCTCGGTCGAAATCGCGACCGAGGACGTGACGATCGGCTTCGTCCAGGGCCGCCCCGTCACGATCAACGGGCAGGAGTTCGAGTCCGCGGTCGCCCTGGTCCAGGAGGCCAACGCGATCGGCGGCCGCCACGGCCTCGGCATGTCCGACCAGATCGAGAACCGCATCATCGAGGCCAAGAGCCGCGGCATCTACGAGGCGCCCGGCATGGCGCTCCTTCACGCCGCGTACGAGCGCCTCGTCAACGCGATCCACAACGAGGACACGCTCGCGCAGTACCACACCGAGGGCCGCCGTCTCGGTCGCCTCATGTACGAGGGCCGCTGGCTCGACCCCCAGGCGCTCATGATCCGCGAGTC
Organism: Cellulosimicrobium sp. CpK407; assembly: GCF_051844275.1. Lineage (NCBI taxonomy): Bacteria > Bacillati > Actinomycetota > Actinomycetes > Micrococcales > Promicromonosporaceae > Cellulosimicrobium > Cellulosimicrobium sp. CpK407. Next base: position 71,556 of record NZ_JBGNYC010000002.1, on the reverse strand, counting down.
CCTCCAGCGCTGGGTCAGCACCGCCGTCACGGGCGAGGTCACGCTGCGCCTGCGCCGCGGCGAGGACTACTCGATCCTCGACACGACCGGGCCCGCGTTCAGCTACCACCCGGACAAGCTCTCGATGGAGCGCACCGAGGACTCCGCGTTCGGTCCCATGGACCGCATCGGCCAGCTCACCATGCGCAACCTCGACATCGCCGACTCGCGCGCCAAGCTCGAGCAGTACGCCGGCATCGGCATCGTCGGCACCGCGCACGCGGCGCTCATCGGGGCCGGAGCCGGGGCGACGACCGAGCTCATCGGCGCGATGCCCGAGGGTGGCGCCGAGGTCATCGCCTCGCGCGGCATGGCCGAGGGCGACGACGCGCTCCTCGACCGCGCCGCCATGGAGTCCGGCACGGACTGACCCGGTAGCCGCACCCGCCGAGAGAGCGCCGGGCGACCGCACGGAACGCAGGTTCCGCACAGTCGCCCGTCGCTCTCTCGGCGGCAGGCCGCTCGCTCGCCGGTTGCTCCGGGCGACCGCACCCACGGATAGGCTCGCGGGATGAGCGCGGGCACCGGTGAGCTGTGGGGGACGATCGCCGGACCCGTCGACCACGAGCTCGTCGTCAAGAAGTCCCGGTTCCTCGCGCACCTCTCCCCCGTCACCTCGGTCGCCGAGGCGGACGCCGTGATCGCCCGGGTCCGCAAGGAGCACTGGGACGCGCGGCACCACTGCGTCGCGCTCGTCGTCGGCGCCCACGCCGACCAGCAGCGCTCCACCGACGACGGCGAGCCCTCCGGCACCGCGGGCGTCCCCATGCTCGAGGTGCTGCGGCACCGTCAGGTCACGGACGTCGTCGCCGTCGTCACGCGCTACTTCGGGGGCGTCCTGCTGGGCGCGGGCGGGCTCGTCCGGGCGTACTCGTCCGCGGTGAGCGAGGCGCTCGACGTCGCGCGCCCCGTCCGTCGCGCGGTGCTCACCGAGGTGCGCGTCGACGTCCCGCACGCCGACGCCGGCCGCCTGCACGGCGTCCTGCGCGACTGGTGCGCTCAGCACGACGGCACCCTCGACGACGTCACGTACGGCACCGAGGCGCAGTTCACCGTCCTCGTCCCCCCGGCCGAGCTCGACCGGTTCGACGCCGACCTCGCCGCCACCTCGTCCGGCACCCTCACGCCCCGCCGGGGCGAGGACCGCGTCGTCGACCTCCCGGCCTGAGCCCACCCGCCGAGGTAGAGCCGCGGCCGGCCGAGATAGAGGCCTGGTATCACGAGGTAGATGCCTGGTAGCGCGAGGTAGAGCCCTGGTCATGCCCGACGGCGGTCGATCGTCCGCCGTCGCCGGTCAGCTCCCGAGGTGGTCGGGCGCCTGCGGCGGTCGGGGCGACGACTGTGCTCGGCCGATGCTGTGACCAGGAAGGTCGACCAGGCGGCGGTGCCCGGCCGAGCGGACGACCCGCGCAACCTTCGCGACCGGGCGCGCGGCCACCTTGCCATCACCTACCGTGCCGCCGACAACCTTTGCGCCTGCATCGCCTGGACGCGCGCGTAGCAAACTGCTCAGGCACCGCGGCGAGCTCGCAGCCAGACACGCTCGAAGACGAGTTCATCCACAACCTCGACCACGAACTGCGTATCGATGGCAATCTCCTCAGGTGGCGGCACCGGTACCACGCCCAGCCTTGTGCTGCCGGACTCGTGCTCGCCGTCCGCCCACGCGAGACGCCCATCGGCGAACTCGTCGACCTTCCGTACCTCCCAGCCGTCGACGACATGCGCCCAGAGCACAATCGGGTCCTCCGCGTCGTCATGACGCCACTGAACGCGCTGGAAGTAGCCACTCACCCTCCGATGCTCCCGCGCGCGCCACCACCCGTATGAGAGACACGCCCTATCTGCCCGACGCGAGGCCCGGACCGCGAGCTGCACGGTTACCCACGGCATGGCGCGGCCGAACCACCACCCGTGCCGACCACCCCCGGCGAACCATGCGCCGTCGAGCACGAGAACCACGCCTCTACCTCTGGTCACCAGGGCTCTACCTCGGCCATCCGGGGTGCTCCCTCGGTCAGTCGCTGACTCCGTCCGGGCCGACGACGGCGCCGTCGGGGACGCGCGAGGAGCCGCCCGGGTCGGCGAGCTCGGCGTCGCCGGTGACGGTGACGCCGGAGCCGAAGGTCCAGTCGCCGCGGACCGTGAGGGAGCGTGCCGCGCGCAGGGACGGCGTGCCGTCGTCGAACCGGGCGTCGAACGCGGCGATGGTCTTGTAGTGCGCCGGGTCGAGGTCGACGAGCGGAGCGTCGGTCCGGGCGACGAACCGGTACCGGTCGTCGAGGTCGTAGACGTCGGAGCGCAGGACGAGGAGGTCGTTCGTCGTCTTGACGGGCAGGAACCGGTCGCGCCCGACCTCGATGGCGACGGCGCCGTCGAACACCTCGACGGCGGCGCCCATGGCGGACTCGATCTGCACGACCTCGGGCGACGACGGGTCGGTCGGGTCGACGGTCTTGGTGTTCTTGATGAGCGGGAGCTCGAGCACGCCACCGGTGCGGTCGAGCTCGGCTGCGAGCGCCTCGAGGTCGAACCAGAGGTTGTTGGTGTTGAAGTACCGGTGCCGGCTGATGTCGGCGGCGGCGTCCTGGTCGTCGACGGGGGTCTGCGCGGTCTCGCGCAGGACGAGACGGCCGTCGCTGCGGCGTACGACGAGGTGTCCGCCCTTGCGGTCGGCGGGGGTGCGGCGCGCGACCTCGGCGGCGAAGGGGGCGCCGCTGGCGGCGAACCAGCCGGCCATGGCGGCGTCGGGGGCGGCGCCGAGGTTGTCGGAGTTGGAGACGGCCGCGTAGCGGTAGCCGGCGTCGAGCAATGCGCGGAGCGCGCCGGAGGCGTAGAGGGCGGTGTAGAGGTCGCCGTGGCCGGGCGGGCACCATTCGAGCTCGGGGTCGGCGGGCCAGTCGACGGGGGTGAGGTCGTCGGCGCGGAGCTTGGGCTCGCGGTTCTGGAGGAAGTCGAGCGGGAGGCCTTCGACGGGGAGGTCGTCGTGGGGGGCGAGCGCGGCGAGGGTGTCGTCCTGGGTGCGGAACGAGTTCATGAGGAGCAGGGGCAGGGGTGCTCCGGTGGCGTGCCGGGCGGCGCGGACCTGGGCGACGATGACGTCGAGGAAGGTGAGGGGGCCGCTGTCGGGGCGCTGCGGGTCGGCGTCGCGCACGGTGAGGAGGGACTTGGCGCGGTCCATGCCCATGGAGGTGCCGAGGCCGCCGTTGAGCTTGATGATCGCGGTGCGCTGGAGGGCGTCGCGGGCGGCGGCGTCGGGGACGTCGAGCTGGTCGCGGTGGGCGACGTCGGTGAGGGGCTCGACGTCGGTCTCGGGGATCATGCCGGTCGCGCCGGACTCGAGGAGTCGGTAGAAGCGGGTGAAGACGTCGATGGCGGCGGGGGCGACTCCGGCGTCGCGCATGCGGTCGGTGGACTGGGTGAGGCCCTGGCTGCTCATGCCCCGATCGTAGGGGTGGGGCATCGTCCGGGGCAGGGCGGCGGGTGCTCACCGCGGCCGGGTGAGACACGGGTCACACGCCTACCGTGGAGGGATGGCGGACGGGTGGCCCGGCCGCGGGGCGACGTGGCTGGGGTCGTGGTTCTGGGCGCCGGACTACGACGTGGCGCGCGAGGTGCTGCAGCGGGGCACGGCGGCCGTGCTCGTGGTGGCGTTCGTCGTCGTGGTGCGGCAGTGGCGGCCGCTGCTGGGCGAGCACGGGCTGCTGCCCGTGGCGGCGTTCGTGGCCCGCACGTCGTGGCGGGACGGGCCGAGCGTGCTCCGGTGGCGGTGCGGCGACCGGTTCGTGGCGGGGATGGCGTGGTGCGGCGTCGTGCTCGCGGGGCTGCTCGTGGTGGGGGTGCCGCAGCGTGGCCCGTGGTGGGTGACGACGCTCGCGTTCCTGCTGCTGTGGGCGGCGTACCTGTCGGTGGTGAACGTCGGGCAGCGGTTCTACGGGTTCGGCTGGGAGTCGCTGCTGTGCGAGGTGACGTTCCTCGTGGGGTGGCTGGGGTCGTCGGGCGGGGGCGTCGCTCCCCCGGTGCTGGTGCTGCTGGCGGCCCGGTGGTGCCTGTTCCGGGTCGAGCTGGGTGCGGGGCTCATCAAGATCCGCGGCGACCGGGTCTGGCGGGACCTGACGGCGCTGTACTACCACCACGAGACGCAGCCGCTGCCCGGCCCGTTCTCGTGGCACGCGCACCACCTGCCGCGGTGGTGGCACCGGGTGGAGGTGGCGGGCAACCACGTGACGCAGCTCGTGGTGCCGTTCGCGCTGTTCGCGCCGCAGCCGGTCGCGAGCGTGGCGGGCGGCGTGGTGGTGCTCACGCAGGCGTGGCTGCTGGTGACGGGTAACTTCGCGTGGCTGAACTGGCTGACGGTCGTGCTGGGGCTGGGCGTGGTGAGCGACGGCGCGTGGGCGACGGTGGGGTCGTGGCTCGTGCCGGCGCTCGGGCGGGGCGAGGCGCCGGTGCCCGACGGCGGGACGGGCCTGGGCGGTCCGGTGTCGCTGGTCCTGGCGGTGCTCGCGGTGTCGGCGCTGCTGCTCGTGCTGAGCGTGCGCCCGGCGCGCAACCTGGTCGCGCGCCGCCAGCTCATGAACGCGAGCTTCGAGCCGTTCCGGCTCGTCAACGCCTACGGGGCGTTCGGGTCGGTGTCGCGGCGGCGGGACGAGGTCGTGATCGAGGGGTCGACTGCCCGTTCCCCTGGTCCGGACGACTGGGTCGAGTACGCGTTCCGCGGCAAGCCCGGCGACGTGGGGCGGCGCCCGCCGCAGGTCGCGCCGTACCACCTGCGGCTGGACTGGCAGATGTGGTTCCTCGCGCTCGGGTCGCCGGGCACCCGGTGGTTCGAGGTGCTGCTGCTGCGCCTCCTGGAGGCCGACCGCGCGACCCTGCGCCTGCTCGCCGCGGACCCGTTCGCGCTCGACCCGGAGGGACCGGCGCCCCGGTGGGTCCGGGCCCGCGTGTTCCGCTACCGCTTCACCACGCGCGACGAGCGTCGCCGTTTGGGCGACTGGTGGGTGCGCGCGGAGCGCGGCACCCTCGTCGACCCGGTCGACCTCGCGCGCCTGCGCCGTCTCCTCGGTCCCGGCGCCTGACCGGCCACGGTCTCGTGCCGCCTGAGCGGGCGATCCCTACTCGAAGCGGGAGGGGTCGCCCGCACCCACGCGGACGACCTCGGGGGCGCCGTCGGAGAAGTCCACGACCGTCGTCGGCGCGCTGCCTCGCTCGCCGCCGTCGACGACGGCGTCCACGACGTGGTCGAGCTCCTCCTTGATCGCCCACCCGTCGGTGAGCGCCTCGGCGGAGCCGGGGAGGATGAGCGAGCTCGACAGGATGGGCTCGCCGAGCGCGGCCACGATGGCCTGCGCGACCGCGTCGTCGGGGATGCGCACGCCGACGGTCTTCTTCTTGGGGTGGGCGAGGCGCCGCGGCACCTCGGACGTCGCGCGCAGGATGAACGTGTACGGGCCGGGCGTGGCGGCCTTGATGGAGCGGAACGCGGAGTTGTCGACCATGACGAAGTGGCCGAGCTGCGCGAAGTCGGCGCACACGAGCGTGAAGTGGTGCCGGTCGTCGAGGTGCCGGATCCGGCGGATGCGGTCCGCGCCCTCCCGGTCGTCCATGCGGCACCCGAGGGCGTAGCCGGAGTCGGTCGGGTAGGCGACGAGCCCGCCGTCCTCGAGGAGGGCGACGACCTGCGCGATCGCGCGCGGCTGCGGGTTGTCGGGGTGGACGTCGAGGTAGCGGGCCATGGCCCCGAGCCTAGGCCCGTCCAGCGGGAGGGCCCGGTGCGCGTGCCCGGCGTGCCGTGACCGCGACGCGACCCGAGCTACCCCGGCAGGTGCGCGGCGACCCGGCGCAGCTCCGCCGGGCTCGCGTTGCCGCCCGAGCACACGACCCCGACCCGACGTCCGGCGAACCGCTCCGGGTCGGCGAGCACGGCGGCGAGCGCCGCCGCTCCCGCGCCCTCGGCGACGGTGCGCGCCGCGGTGAGGTAGATCGCGGCGGCGCGGTCGATCGCGTCGTCGTCGACGAGGACGAAGTCGGCGAGGTGCTCGCGCAGCATCGCCTGGGTGAGCGCGAAGCCGGTGCCGGTGGCGAGGCCTTCGGCGCGCGAGGCGTTGGGCCGCGCGAGGAGGTCCCCGGCGCGCCAGGAGTCGTGCGCGGCGGGCGAGGCGGTGGACTGCACGGCGACCACGTCGAGGTCGGGGGCGAGCGCGCGGGCGACGAGGCACGCGGCCGCGGCGCCGCTGCCCCCGCCGACGGGCACGACGAGCACGTCGAGGTCCGGCGCGCGTTCGAGCAGCTCGAGGTAGGCCGTCGCGACGCCGGCGACGAGCAGCGGCTCGTTGGCGGCGCTGACGAGCCGGGACCCGTCGTCGGCCGCGAGCGCCGTGGCGTGCTCGCGTGCGTCGTCGAACGTGGTGCCGGCGAGGACGAGGCGGGCGCCGAGGTCGCGGACGGCGTCGGCCTTGGTGGGGTTGGGGCTCGTGGGCATGACGATGGTGCAGGGGGTGGCGGTGGTGCGGGCGGCGTGGGCGACCGCCTGGGCGTGGTTGCCGGTGGAGAACGCGGTGACGCCGCGGGCGCGCTCGTCGGGCGTGAGGCGCTGGAGGAGGTTGAGGGCGCCGCGGACCTTGAACGCGCCGGTGGGCTGGAGGTTCTCGTGCTTGACGACGACGTGGGCGCGGGTGGCGTGGTCGAGGGCCGCGTAGGTGCGCGCCGGGGTGGGGTCGAGGTGTGCGGCGAGGAGGCGGCGGGCGTCGAGGACGTCGCGCATCGTGGGCGGGGCGAGGTCTGCGGGGGCCATGCGTCCACGGTGACGGGTGCCGTCCCATAGGTCCAATGCCTGTTCTGAGTGGATCGATCGATCGGATCTATGCTTCGTCGGTGAGGGAGTCGAGATGGACCTGACACGGCTGCGCGTCCTGGCGGCCGTGGCCCGCGAGGGGTCGGTGACGGCCGCGGCGCGGTCGCTGCACTACGCGCAGCCGTCGGTGAGCCACCACCTGGCGCGGCTGGAGGCGGAGGTGGGCGTGCCCCTGCTGGAGCGGCACGGGCGCGGGGTGCGACTGACGGCGGCGGGGCGGCTCCTGGCGACGCGCGCGGAGGAGATCCTGGGTCGCGTGGGCGCGGCACGGGACGAGCTGGACGCGCTGGTGTCGCTCTCGGCGGGGCGGGTGCGGCTGGCGGCGTTCCCCTCGGCGCTCGCGACGCTCGTGCCCGACGTCGTGGCGCGGCTCGCGCGGGACCATCCGGGCCTGGGCGTGGGCCTCGTGGAGGCGGAGCCGCCCGAGGCGCTGGAGGCGTTGCGGCGTGGCGCGGTGGACGTGGCGCTGGTGTTCGAGCACGACCGCTCCCCCGTCGACGTGGAGGGCCTGCGCGCGGTGCCGGTCCTCGCCGAGGAGCTGTTCCTCGTGCGGGCGGCGGACCCCGCGCCGACCCCCGGCGGGCGCGAGCGCGTGCCGGGGGCGGACGCCGCGCCGGGGGACCTCGCGACGCTCGCGGACGCGGCGTGGATCGCGGGCTGCGAGAGGTGCCGCGCCGACCTGGTGGGCCGGTGCGAGCGCGCGGGCTTCACGCCACGGGTCGCGTTCGAGACGGACGACTACGTCGCGGTGCAGTCCCTCGTGGCGGCCGGGGTCGGGGTCTCGCTCCTGCCCGCCCTGGCGCTGCGCGCCCACCGCGACCCGCGCGTGGACGTGCGGGCCCTGCCCGGCGCGGCCCGCCGCGTCCTCGCGGTCACGTACGGGGACCGCCCCGCGCCGGGCACGGCGGCCGTCGTCGAGGGCCTGGTGCGCGCTGCGGCGTGACGCCGCCGCGCGGGTGCGCTCCCCCGGCACGCGTGGCACGCTCGCCTCGTGCCGCAGAACACGACCCAGGGAACCGGCGCGAGCATCGGCGTGCCGGCCGACGTCCCGGAGCCGCAGCCCGTCCTGGGCGGCCTCACCGAGTCCGCGGTGTTCCTCGTCGTCAGCGCGACGGGGTCGCCCGGGTCGCGCGGGCGCCTGCTCGACGTCGCCTCGTCGGTCAACGACCTGGTGCGCGCGGTGGGGTTCCGCCAGTCGGCCGCGGGTCTCACGTGCGTCGTGGGGCTGGGTGCGGCGTTCTGGGACGCCGTGCGCCCGCCCGGGGCGCCGCGGCCCGACGGCCTGCACCCGTTCCGCGCCGTGCAGGGCGCCGTGCACGACGCCCCCTCGACCCCGGGCGACGTGCTGTTCCACGTCCGGGCCGACCGCGCCGACCTCACGTTCGAGCTGACCCGGCAGGTCATGGCCGCGCTCGGCGACGCCGTGCGCGTCGACGACCACGTGACGGGCTTCCGCTACTTCGACTCGCGCGACCTGCTCGGCTTCGTCGACGGCACCGAGAACCCGACGGGCCGCTCGGCCGCGGGCGCCGCGATCATCCCGGACGGACCGTTCGCGGGCGGCAGCCACGTCGTCGTGCAGAAGTACGTGCACGACCTCGCGGCCTGGGGCGCGCTGCCCGTCGAGGCGCAAGAACGCATCATCGGGCGGACCAAGCTCGACGACGTCGAGCTCGCGGACGACGTGCAGCCCCCGGACTCGCACGTGTCGCTCAACACGATCGTCGACGACGACGGGACCGAGCGTGACGTCCTGCGCGACAACATGGCGTTCGGCGACCCGTCGACCGGAGAGTTCGGCACCTACTACATCGCCTACGCCGCGGACGTCGGCGTCGTGGAGCGCATGCTGGACAACATGTTCGTGGGGAACCCGCCGGGTCGGTACGACCACATCCTCGACGTGTCCACCGCGCTGACGGGCACGTCGTTCTTCGTCCCCTCGCTCGACCTGCTCGAGTCGCTGGCCGACGACGCCCCGGACGCCCTCGGCCAGGACACGCCCGCCGACCCGGGTCCCGCGCTCGGGGAACCCGCCGCACCCGCCACCACCGCGCCCGTCGGGACTCTCGCGATCGGGTCGCTGAAGGGAGAACCGTCGTGAGCACCTCGGAACCGGACCTGGGCTCGGTCGTCCCCACGAGCGGCGCGGGCGCGCCCGGGGACTCGAACCTGCACCGCTGGCTCGCGCCCGTCACGGACGCGGCGTGGGAGGAGATCGCGGACGAGGCGCGGCGCACCTTCGTGCGCAACGTCGCCGGGCGGCGCGTGGTCGACGTGACGGGCCCCCTCGGCTTCGGCACGGCGTCCGCCCGCACGGGCCACGTGACCGACGTCGAGGCGCCGCACAACGGTATCCGGGCGCGCCTGCGCGACGTCGTGCCGCTCGTCGAGCTCCAGGTGCCGTTCACGGTGTCCCGGCAGGCGGTCGACGACGTCGCGCGCGGCTCGAAGGACTCCGACTGGCAGCCGGTCAAGGACGCCGCCACGGCGCTCGCGCGCGCCGAGGACCGGGCCGTGTTCGAGGGGTACGCGGCCGCCGGGATCCGCGGCATCGGCCCGGGCTCGGACAACCCGCCGATCGCGGTCCCCGCCGACCCGCGCGACCTGCCCGACGCGGTCGCCGCCGCGCAGACCGAGCTGCGCCTCGCGGGCGTGGAGGGCCCGTACGCGCTCGTGCTCGACGCCGACCTGTACACGGCGGTGTCCGAGACCCGCGACCACGGGTACCCGATCCGCGAGCAGCTCGAGCGCATGGTGCAGCGCGACATCGTGTGGGCGCCCGCGCTGCGCGGCGGGTACCTGCTCACCACGCGCGGCGGCGACCACGAGCTGACGATCGGGCAGGACGTGTCCATCGGCTACCTCGACCACACGGCCGACGAGGTGCGCCTCTACCTGTTCGCCTCGCTCACGTTCCAGACCTACACCGCCGAGGCGTCCGTCCACCTCACGCGCTGACCCACCTCCCGGGTCTCGCGTCGGTCGACACCTGCGCCGCCCGGTCAGCCCGGGACGACGACGGCGGGCGCCGCGAGCACGAGCAGCACGACGCACACGCCCGCCACCGCCATCGACAGCGCGAACGGGGCCCGGCTGCGGGGCCGCAGCACGCCCACGACCCCCGCCGCGACGGCGAGGAGCAAACCTGCCCCGCCCAGCACCCAGGCCGCGGCGTCCGGCGCACCCGGGGGCGCCAGGACGACGAGGAGCGCGGCCATGCCGAGCAGCGCGGGCGCGAGGACGCTGCTCGCCCGCCGCCCGAGCCGGTGGGGCAGGCCACGGACCCCGGTCGCGGCGTCGTCCTCGAGGTCCGGAAGCGTGTTCGCGACGTGCGCGCCCACGCCGAGCAGCACCGCGGCGGCCACGGCCCACGGAGCGGGCCGTCCGTCCCCGGGCGCGGCGAGCACGACGAACACCGCGAGCAGGCCGAAGGAGAGCGCGTACGGGGCCCAGGACCACCACGTCGCCTTGAGCGCCGCGTTGTACGACCACGCGCTCGCGACCGCGACGACGTGCACCAGCCCCGGCACCACGCCCGTCGCGAGCGAGAGCGCCGCGCACGCGGCGAGGGCCGCGAGCGCCGCCGTGCGCAGGGTCGCGGGCGTGACGAGTCCGGTCACGACGGGCTTGTCCGCGCGCCCGACGGCGAGGTCGCGGCGCGCGTCGAGCCAGTCGTTGCTCCACCCGACCGAGAGCTGGCCGGTGAGGACCGCGAGCGCGACGAGCGTCGTCGTGCGGGCACCCGCACCGATCCCGGCCGAGAGCGCGAGCGCGAACAGGGTGACCATCACCGTGGGCGGGAAGTGGCTCGCGACGACCAGCCCGCGCACGAGCCCCCGCGACCGCCTCGACGCCATGGCCGCACCGTAGTCCGGCTGCGGGTGCGGTGCCCGCCGTCGGGACGCCTGAGCGCGGCTCGTCACCCGTCGGACGGCGACGCGGCCGACCGCTCGGAGCGGCTCGCCCCCGCGCGGGCGGGACAGGCCGGTGGGACGATGCGGGCATGTCGCGCGTCGTCGCCGTCGGGACCTCGCTTCCCGACCATGCGTACCGCCAGGACGAGATCTCCCGGGTCACGAGCGAGCTGCTCACGGACGACCCGGTGCGGCGTGCGCTCACGCGCCGCCTGCACGCCCACGCGGGCGTGGAGACCCGTCACCTCGCGCTGCCGGTCGAGGACTACGGCGGGCTGTCGTTCGGGTCCGCCAACGACGCGTTCCTCGCGCTCGGCACGGACCTCGCGGAGCGCGCGTGCCGGGCGGCGCTCGACGACGCGGGGCTGCGCGCGGACGAGGTGGACCACGTCGTCCTGACGACCGTCACGGGCGTCGGCGCGCCCACGCTCGACGTGCTGGTCGCCGCCCGGCTGGGCCTGCGCACCGACGTGCGGCGCACGCCGTCGTTCGGGTGGGGGTGCGCCGGGGGCGCGGCGGGCCTGGCGCGCGCGGACGACCTGCTGCGGGGCCGGCCGCGCGACGTCGCGCTCCTCGTCGCGGTCGAGCTGTGCTCCCTGACGCTGCAGCGCGGCGACCCGTCGACGGCGAACCTCGTCGCGTCGGGCCTGTTCGGCGACGGCGCGGCGGCGGCGGTCCTCGTGGGCGACGAACACCCGCTCGCGCGGCGCCCCGGTCCGTACGGGCGGGCCGCGCGCGACGGGGTGCGGGCGCGCGGGGCGCGCGTCGTCGACTCGCGCTCCCACCTGCACCCGGGCACGACGGGCGACCTCGGGTGGCGCGTGGGCGACACCGGGTTCGAGATCGTGCTGTCCGCGCGCCTGCCGGAGCTCATCGGGGCGCACCTGCTCGGCGACGTCAAGGCGCTCCTCGCCGAGCACGACCTCGAGCCGGCCGACGTCGGCGCGTGGGTCGTGCACGCGGGCGGCCCCCGCGTCCTGGACGCCGTGCGGGACGCGCTGGGCCTCGTGGAGGAGGACCTCGCGCTGAGCCGGGCCTCGCTGCGCGACGTCGGGAACCTGTCGTCCGCATCCGTGCTGCACGTGCTGGCCGCCACGCTCGGACGCGACCGCACGCCGCCCGGCACGCCCGCCGTCCTCCTGGCGTTCGGCCCCGGGGTCAGCACCGAGCTCGTGCTCCTGCGCCTCGACGGGCGCGGGGCACCCCGCGCGGGGGCGGACGGATGAGCCTCGCCTGGTACGTCGTGCTCGTCGGCGCCACGGCGGTGGAACGCCTCGCGGAGCTCGTGGTGTCCGCGCGCAACGCGCGCTGGTCCTTCGCGCGCGGCGGCGTGGAGTCGGGCCGGGGGCACTTCCCCGCCATGGTCGCCCTGCACACCGGGCTCCTGGTCGCGTGCGTCGCCGAGGCGTGGCTCGCGGACCGGCCCTTCCTGCCCTGGCTCGGCTGGCCCATGCTCGCCCTGGTGCTCGCGAGCCAGGGGCTGCGCTGGTGGTGCATCGCGACGCTCGGACCGCGGTGGAACACGCGCGTCATCGTCGTGCCCGGCCTCCCGCTCGTGGCGCGCGGTCCGTACCGGTGGCTGCGTCACCCCAACTACGTCGCGGTCGTCGTCGAGGGTTTCGCCCTCCCGCTCGTGCACTCGTGCTGGGTCACGGCTCTCGCGTTCACCGTCCTCAACGCCGTGCTGCTGGCCCGGTTCCGCATCCCCGCCGAGGAGCGTGCGCTCGCGCTCGCCACCGCGGCGGGGGCGAGCGCCGACGGCCCGCCGCGCCCCCGGTCGTGACGGGCGCGACGTGAGCGTCCCGGCACGCACCGAGGTCCTCGTCGTGGGCGGCGGCCCCGTCGGCCTGGCGGCGGCGCTGCACGCCCGGCGGGCCGGGCGCGAGGTCGTCGTGGTCGACCGGCGCGCGGGCGTCATCGACAAGGCGTGCGGGGAGGGCCTGCTTCCCGGCGCGCTCGCCGCCGTGCTCGACCTCGGCGTCGACCCGCCCGGGCACCGGCTCGCGGGCATCAGCTACCGCGACGCGACCCGCCACGCCGACCACCCCTTCGCCGCCGGACCGGGGCGCGGCGTGCGACGCACCGCCCTGCACACGGCGCTGCGCGAGCGCGCGCTGGCCGAGGGCGTCCTGATCGAGCAGGCAACCCTCCGCGGGCTGAGCCAGGACGACCGCGGCGTCGACGTCGCGCTCGACACCTCGCCCCGCGCCGCGCACCGCCTCGGCCAGGACGCGGGCGGCACACGCACGCACGTGCGCGCGTCCTGGGTGCTCGGGTGCGACGGCCTGCACTCCACGGTCCGGCGCCTCACCGGGCTCGACGCCCCCGCCCACGGCCGCGCCCGGTTCGGGCTGCGCACCCACTACCGCACGACGCCGTGGAGCGACCTCGTCGAGGTGCACTGGGCCCCGCACGCCGAGGCGTACGTGACCCCCGTCGCGCCCGACGTCGTCGGCGTCGCCGTGCTGGCGCGGCGCGGCGACGCGAGCCCGGCGCGGGCGGACGGCGACGGCGCGCGGGCGGGGCTCGACGCGTTCGCCGAGCTCGCCGACCGGCTGCGCGACGCCCCCGCGGTGGGGCAGGTGCGCGGCGCCGGGCCGCTGCGCCAGCGCGCCCGACGGCGCACCGCCGGGCGGGTGCGGCTCGTCGGCGACGCGTCCGGGTACGTCGACGCGCTCACGGGCGAGGGCGTGCGCGTCGGGCTCGCCCAGGCCGACGCCGCGGTGCGCCACCTCGACGACGCGGGAGCGTACGAGCGGGCGTGGTCGCGCGCCACGCGGGACTACCGCGTCCTGACGACCGGCCTGCTCGCATGGGCGGGCAGCCCGGCCCGCGGGGCGATCGTGCCCGCGGCGAGCGTCGCCCCGTGGCTGTACGGCGCGGTCGTCGAGCGCCTCGCCCGCTGACGAGCCGCGCCCGGCCGGTAGGGTCGGCGCGTGACACGGTCCCGGCAGCGCCTCGGCGCGGGCGCGCGCGGCCAGTGGTGGGCGCTCGTCGCGGGCGTCGTCGGGCTCGGCGCCGTCGAGGTGCTCACGGTGCACCTCGTCGCGGGGGCGCTGCTGCCGGACGTCGCGGCCCTCGTCGTCGACGTCGTCCTCGGCCTCGCGACGCTCGCCCTGGTCCTCGCCCTCGCCTCGCCCCTCTGGGCGTCGGTCCGCCTCGGCCCCGACGCGCTCGTCGTGCGGTTCGGCTGGGTCGGCGGCGTCGTCGTGCCCCGGGCGGACGTCGTGGCCGCCGGCACCTGGACGGGGACAGCAGTGCGGCCCGTCGAGATCGGCGCGGGTCACGACGACCCGGCGGACGGCGGGGAGCGCACCGGCGCGCACGGCGTCGTGTCGTTCGTGCGGTCCGCGCGCTCACCCGTGGTCCGCCTCGACCTCGCCGCCCCGGTCGCGGCCCGGGTCGCGGGGACCCGTCGCGTGACCGCGACCACCGTCCTCGTCGGGGTCGACGACCCCGAGCCGCTGCTCGCGCTCGCCCCGTAGCGCACGCGCCCGCGGACGCCGGGGCGACGACGGCCGTGTGGGCGCAGGCGGATACCGTCCCGCGCATGACCTCGCTCGACCTCCACGTCGTCCCCGACCGCTTCCTCCTCGCCCACGTCCCCGGCGCCACGTTCCCCGAGGACGACGAGTGGGTCGCGCTCGTGCGTGCCCCCGAGGGCCTGACGGTCGTGCGGCACGCGTCGCCCTTCGACGACGCCGAGCGGTGGGCCGGGTTCTACGGCTCGGCGCACGACCTGACGACGACCGGGGTGCTCGCCTCCGTCGTCGGGCCCCTCGCCGACGCGGGCATCGCCGTGTTCGTCGCGTCCACGTTCCACGCGGACCTCGTGCTCGTGCCCGAGGACCGCCTCGACCAGGCCACGCACGCTCTCCGCGACGCCGGTCACGCCGTCGCCCCCCGCTGAGGCGCGCACCGGGACGGGGGCACCGCGCGCCCCCGCGCCCGACCCCGTCGACGACGTCGCGCGCGGGAGTCAGTCGCGCGACACCGCCGCCGCCGCGGCGAGGAGGTCCCGGGCGCGCTCGCGGGTGAGGAACGCGAGCACCGCGTCCTTCTCCCCGACGCGCACGCGGCCCGCGGTCTCGAAGCCGAGCGCGCGCATCCGGGCGTGCGCCCTCGCGTTCGCCGCGTCCGGCTCGACGACGACGCGGTCGACGCGCGGGTTCGCGAAGCAGAACGCGACCATCAGCGGCCCGACGGCACCCCACAGGTCCGCGCCGCGGGGGCCCCGCGCCCCGAGCAGGAGGTGCGCGCCCACGTCGCCGGGCTGCACCGGGTACGCCTCGCCCACCGGGTCGTGCTCCGGCTCGTACGTCTGCAGCAAGGCGACGGGCGTCTCGTCCCACCGCACGAGGAACGCGTGGTGCGTGGGCAGCGAGCCGACGTACGCGTACAGGTCGCGCAGCTCGGCCCTTGACAGCTCCGCCAGACCCCAGAAGCGCGCCCGCGGCCGGGTCACCCAGTCGTGCAGCACGTCGAGGTCGGCATCGGGGTCGAGCACGCGCAGCGTCAGCCGGCCACCGCCCGGGGCGGCGTGCGTCAGCAGGAGCTCGCCCGGCGCCCCCGTCAGCAGCCGCCCGCTCCCGGGGGGAGCGACGTCGGCAGCGGGAGCGGCGAGGTCGGCCTCGCCACCCGGTCCGGTCGGCACGTCGGGGAAGGTCGCGGTCGTCGCGGTCCTCGCGGGGGTCGTCATCGGGTCTCCTCGTGGCGCAGCAGGGTCCAGTCGGTCACGACGGGCACGGTCTCCCCGACCGCCCACGCCGTGAGCTGGTCGGCGAAGTGCGGCGAGCGCGGGTCCCCGCTCGCGCCGAACGGCACGCCCCAGCGGCTCGCGTCGCGGTCGGCCAGGTCCCACGCCCAGCGCGCGACCGACCCGCGCACGCACACGTCGCTGATCCCGGGCACGCTCGCGGTGCAGCGCACGGTGTCCGTGTCGCCGCCGAGCGGCAGCGACGGCACGCGTGGCGCCGTGGCGCCCGGGACGTCGAGGAGCACGTGCAGGCCGAGCACGCGGTGGGTCGCGCCCCACACCGGCACGGTGCTCGCGGGCACGGTGCTCGCGCCGTCGGGGTGCGGCGGCACCCGGTCCGGTCCGTCGGGGCCCTCGACACGCGCGCCCGCGGGAGCACGCACGACCTCGCGCAGCGCGGCCCACGCCTCGCTCGTCCCGTCGATCCCCAGCCACGCGGCGCCGAGCAGCGCCGGCAGCGCGTCCGCGACGCGCGCCGTGACCGACAGCCACGGGGTGAAGACGGTGTCGAGCCCGTCCGGCGCGTGCAGGGGCGCCAGGGCGGGATGCGCGGCGACCCGCACGAGCGCCGCACGCCACGCGGCGAACAGGGCTGCGTCGGCGCTGTCCGCGTCCATGCGACGGTCCCACGCGCGCAGGCGGCGGGCCGCCCGCGCCGATGCGGGGTCCGTCGCGCCGACGGTCGTACCGGACGCGCCCTCGCCACCCGTCTCCCCGCCGCGCCCGGACTCGCCGCCCGCGGACCGGCCGAGCCAGCGCAGCAGGTCGTCCGCGCCGCCGAGCAGCGTGTCCGCGTGCACCCGGGTCTGGTCGGCTGCCGTCCCGTCGTCGCCCGCGGCGTCGAGCAGCGCGCGGATCCGCCGCGCGCGGTGGGGCGGCGCGTAGGTGTGGCCCAGGTCGAGCCCCGGTCGTCCCGGGCGTTCGTTCGCGTCGACCGCGACGTCCTCGACGACCACGGGAGCGGGCGGCACGAGCCACGGCCGGGCGCGCGCGGCGTCGGACCACGCGAGCAGGGGCAGCGCCCGTTCCGCACGGTCCCGGCGGGGCACGCGGCCGGCGGTGACCGACAGCACCGTGTCGCGGTCCGCCGCGAGCACGCGGTCCACCGGGTCGACCCACGTGCCGAACGCGTCGGTGACGTCGCGCGCCGACCGCGCCCGCAGCAGCCGCCGCCACGCCGCGACGCCGAGGTCGGCGTCCACGCGCGCGGGCAGGCGGAGCGCGAACGTGCGGCCCGGTGCCTCCGGGCCGCCGGTCACCACGACGCCGCGCGCCGTCTCGACCGTCTCCACCCGGTGCTCCGCGGGTCCTCCTGCGGCGCGCACGAGCACCGTGGCGACCACGACGTCCGCGAGCTCCGGTCCCTCCGGGCCCCGTGCCTCCACCCGGCCGTCGTCCGTCCGGCGCAAGCTCTCGGCGATCACGTCGACGTGGTGCGCCATCGCGTTCGTCACGCCCCAGGCCGCGGCGCCGGCGTGGCCGAAGTGCGGGAGGCCGGGCACGCCGGGAAAGGCGAGACCGACGACGTCGTAGTCGTCGCACGCGAGCCGCACCTGCTGGTACACGCCCGGCAGCTCGAGCAGGCGGTGCGGGTCGCCCGCGAGCAGCGGCGCCCCGCTGCGCGTCCGCCCGCCCGCGAGCGCCCACGCGTTCGACCCCGAGCCGGGACCGCCATCCACGGCGAGCAGGTCGAGCACGGCGTCGAGCGGCACGTCGGGACGCGAGCGGGCGAGGTCGGCACCGAGGGTCCGGGCGACGTGGTCGCGCCACAGCACGTGCGGGAAGCCGGAGAACAGGACGTGCGCGACGAGGAAGACGCCGAGCGGCGCCCACGCGGGCCACGGCTCGTGCGGCGGCAGGTCGCCGCCGCCGGGCCACGCCGGGTCGGCGAGCGCGCGCAGCTCGGGCACGTCGCGGCCCCGGACCAGGCCCTCGTTGACGCCCGCCGTGTACGCGTCGACCCAGGCGCGGTCGTCGGCCGCGAGCGCCGCGTAGGCGCGGCGCGCGGTGTCGGCGAGGCGGACCCGGTGGGCGAACCGGTCCCACGCGAGTCCGGGCTCGCCCAGGCGCTCGGCGAGGCGGCCCTCGGCGCGCCACCGGTCGACCTCGATCTGCCAGCCGCGGTCGAGCGCGGTGACGTACCCCTGGCCGCGGGCGAGCGCGAGCTCGTCGGCGGCGCGCACGTGCGGCACGCCCCACGCGTCGCGGTGCACGGCGAACCCGCCGGGCGGGACGCGCGGTACCCCAGAAGCCCCCACGTCAGGCGTCCCGCGCGGCGGGGTTGGCGAGCGTGCCCGCGTACAGGAGGGACGCGGACTGGTCCGCGAGGTCGACCATCTGGAGCGTGTTGCGCAGCTGGAGGCGGTTGAGGCACGAGTGCGCGAACCGCGGGGCGCGCAGGTCGACGCCGGAGCGCAGGTCGGGGTGGTCGGCGCGGTGCGCGTCGAGGCACTCCGCGACGAGGCGCCAGAACCGGTCCTCGGGCAGCACGCCGTCGCCGGCGAGGATCGCGGCGAGGTGGCGCAGCACGCCGTCGAACACGTCGGTGAAGATCGCGAGCGCCTTCTCCTCGCCGTCGACGACGGCGCGCACGCGCTCGACGCCGGGCGGGAGCGGGGCGTCGCCGAGGACGGCGATCTCCTCGCCGACGTCCTTCATGACCGCGCGGACCACGACGTGGTCGCGGAGGACGAGGATGAGGTTCTCGCCGTGCGGCATGAACGCGAGGTCGTGCGCGAGGAGCGCGTGGGCGAGCGGGCGCAGGTAGGCGTCGAGGTAGGCGCGCACCCAGTCGGCGGGGTCGAGCCCGGAGGCGCGCACGAGCGCGGTCGCGTGCGCGGCGCCGTCGGGGTCGCGGTGCAGGAGCGCGGCCATGGTGGCCAGGCGCTCCCCGGGCGCGGTGCGCGGCACGGGGCTCTCGCGCCACAGCGCGGCGAGCATCTTGCGGTGCGCGGACGGGGTCGAGGTGCGGTGGTAGACGTCGCCGGTGTACCCGATCGAGGCGAGCTCGCGCAGGACGGTGAAGCCGCGCCCGCCGAGCTCGGGGTCGGCGGCGACGAGGTCGGCGACCCAGTCGTTGATGGCGGGGGTGTCGCGCATGTAGGCGGGCGAGAGCCCCCGCAGGAAGCCCATGTTCTGGATCGCGAGGGCGACCTTGACGTAGTGGCGGCCGGGCCGGGTGAGGTTGAACAGCGTGCGGATCGACTGCTGCGGCTGGTACTCGTCGGCACCCTGGCCGACCGGCACGAGGTCGCCGCGCGCGACGTCGGCGGCGAACGTGATGGGCACGCGGTGCTCCCACTGCCACGGGTGCACGGGCAGGTAGAGGTAGTCGGCCGGGTCGAGGCCGCGCGCGGCGAGCCGGTCCGCGAACGCGGCGCGCTCGTCGTCGGACAGCTCACCCGCGTAGTGCGACGCCTCGTCGAGCCCCGCGCCGAGCGCGAGGTGCGTGTGCTCGCGCCGGGCCGCGAGCCACACGAGGCGCACGCGCCCGCCGTTCTCGGGCGCGTACGCGCGGTACTCCGCGAGTCCGAACCCGATGCGCCCGTTGTTCGCGACGAACCCCGGGTGCCCCTCCGTCATGGCCGCCTCGACCTGCTGGAACGACGCGCCGAGGAGGTCGGTGGCGCTCGGCCCGCCGGTGCGCTCGTACCGCTCGAGCTTCGCCGTCGCGCTCGCGAGCGTGGACGACACCTCCTCGAGGTAGGTGGCGAGCAGGTCGTCCGGGATGCGCAGGTCGGGCTGGAGCTCGACGACGAGGTCGAGCGCGTCGACCGGCAGCTCACGCCGCGCGCCCGTGCCGCCCGCACCCGCGGGGTCGCCCGCCTCGGCCGTCCGGTTCGCCGCGCCGTGTCCGGCCCGCGCGGTGCGCCGGATCGACGCCTCGTCGAGCACCCAGTGCTCGAGCGCGTACCGCCGCGCGACGAACCGGTACTCCACCGAGCCCTCCGCGACGGGCAGCACGTACTCGCCCGGACCGTTCGCCGCGTCCGGCCCGACCACCGCGCGCGGCGCGAGCAGGCGCTCGTGCGTGAGCTCCGCGATCGCCTTGGCGACGAGGTGCCGGTGAGCGCGGTCGGCCAGGTCGGGGCGCAGGTGGGGGGCGAGGTCGACGCCGTCGCCGAGCGGGCTCGCGTCCAGGTCCGCGCCCGTCGCGACGGCGAGGTGCGCCGTCTTGCCGGGCAGCTCGAGCTCGCGCAGCACGCGGAACCCGGCCGCGGCGTTCTTCGCCGCGATCGCGGCGTTGCGCACGTCCGGCTCGACGACCACGCGCCGCGCCCCGCGCCCGGCGGGGTCGAGGCAGAACCGTACGACCGCACCCATCACCGCGGACGTGAAGCCGCTGCGCGCGGGTCCCGCCGGCGGCGCGACGAGCAGGTGCATCCCGACGTCGCCCGGCTCCAGGAGCGCGACGGCGGCCGGCGCGTCGGCGAGCGTGACCCGCGCCGGGTCGTAGGTCTCGACGAGGAACGCGGGCGCGCCGTCGACGCGCCCGAGCCACGCGTCCTGGTGCGGGTCGGCGGCCACGTCCTCCAGGTAGGCGCGCGCCCCGTCCACGTCGAGGTGGCCGAGCTGCCAGAACGCCGACCGTGGGTGCGCGAGCCAACCGTGCACGAGCGCGGCGTCGCGCGCCGGGTCGACGGCCTCGAACGAGACGTCCGCGTGGCCGCTGCCGAGCCGGACCCGCACCGCGAAGTCGGCGCCCACGCGCGCGACCGACGCCGCGACGTCCGGCGACGCGAGGTCGGACGACGGCACGGCCGACGCCGCCGTCGTCACGGCCGGGGCGCTCATCGGGCCTCCCCTCCCGGGCGCCCGCCCGCCACGACGCGGGCCGCGTCCGACGGGGTGAGAGGCGTGGTCGGAGACCGGTCGGCGGCGGCGTCGGGCAGCCCGAACGTCTGGAACGCGATGCGCTCCTCGACGGGGTACACCTCACGGCCCGTGACCGTGCGCAGCACGACGGCGTTGCGCCACGCGGCGAACCCGAGGTCCGGCGCGGTGATGCCGTGCGTGTGCTCCTCGCCGTTGAGCACGTGCACGCGGCGCGCGTCGTCGACCGTGTAGTCGCGCGCGACGTCGAACCGGCCGAGCTCGTCGAACCGCAGCAGGTGGCGCACCGGGTCGAGGAACGCGGGGACCGCCGCGGCGTAGCCCGTCGCGGCGACGAGCGCGCGCGTGCGGCGCTCGACCTCCCGCCCGAGCTGCGCGTGCCGCAGGCGCAGCACGTACTCCCCCGCCGCGTCGGGATGCCCGGCCGCGCTCTCGTCGTCGCGCCCGTGGCTGGCCGGCTCGTAGCGCGCGGCCACGACCTCGGTGTCCGTGAGGAGCGTCGTCGGCACCGGGCGGTCCAGGCTCAGGCGGTACAGCGCGTCGTAGATGTCGTCCACGAGGTCGCCGCTGATGCCCTTGTACAGGCCGCGCTGCTCGCGGCCGAGGAGCTGGCGCAGCTCGAGCGGCAGGGCGTGGAAGTGGTCGGTGTACTCCGGCGAGGTCATCTCGAGCGTGAGCTTCGTGTACTCCATGGGGAAGAAGCGCGGCGAGCGCGTCACCCAGTCCAGCCGGTAGCCGGGGCGCCGCGCGTCGCCGTGCACGCCGTCGAGCAGGTCGCGGTAGACCTCGGCGGCCGACTGGCCGCTGCCCACGACCGTGACCGAGCCGGCGGCGGCGAGCGCGTCGCGGTGCGGCAGGTACTGCGCGCTGTGCACGAGCGGCCCGGCGCCCGGGTGCTCGCCGCGCGCGACCTCGTCCGCGAGCGCCCGCAGCGCGGGCGGCAGCACCGGCGCGGTGCCGACGCCGAGGACGAGGTGGCGGCCCCGGTGCTCCTCGGTGCCCGTCACGGCGCCGTCGTCGTCGAGGACCTCCGCCCGCACGACGAACGCGTCGGCGGCCGGGTCGTGCTCGACGGCGACGACGCGCCGCGACCAGCGCAGCGAGCCCAGGCGGGCCGCGACCCAGCGGCAGTACGCGTCGTACTCGGCGCGCAGCGGGTAGAAGGACTCGCGGATGTAGAACGGGTAGAGCCGGCCCGTCGCCTTGAGGAACGCGAGGAACGAGTACGGCGACGTGGGGTCCGCCATCGTGACGAGGTCGGCGAGGAACGGGACCTGGATCGTCGCGCCCTCGATCATCATCCCGGGGTGCCAGCGGAACTCGGGCGCGGCGTCGAGGAACACGGCGTCCACGTCGTCGAGGGGCGCGGACAGCGCGGCGAGACCGAGGTTGAACGGCCCGATCCCCACGCCGACGACGTCGCGCACGCGCGCCGGGTCGTGGGGCGCCGGGGCGGGGCCGCTCGTCCTGGGAGCCGGCACGGGGTTCGTCGCCGAGGTCGTCCTCGGGGTCGTCGTGGTCATCGGGTCACCGCCCGGGCGGTCGCGAGGGACGCCACGAGGTCCGCGGCGTGCGTCGCGACGTCGTCGTCGTGCAGCAGCGCGTCGCGCTCGACGAGCGCCTGAGCCGTCGTGCGGACGAGGTCGAGCACGTGGCGCACGTCCGCGAGCGTCACGGTCGGGTTGAGCAGCGTGAGCTTGAGGCACGGGACGCCGTCGAGCACGGTCCTGGCGACGACGGCGCGCCCGGACTCGAACAGCACGCGCCGCACGAGCGGCACGAGCCGGTCGGCGTGCTCCGCGGCCAGCCCCGGCGGCTCGTAGCGGAACAGGACCGTGGACAGGTCGGTACGACCCAGCACGCGCAGGTCGGGGTCGTCCGCGAGGTCGGCGTGCACCGCGGCGGCGAGGTCGCACACCGCGTCGACCATCGCGCCGACCCCGTCGGGGCCGAGGGCGCGCAGCGTCGCCCAGAGCTTGAGCGCGTCGAAGCGCCGGGTCGTCTGCAGCGACACGTCGACCTGGTTCGGCTCGGGGTTCTCGCGCGGGTTGAGGTAGTCCGCGTGGTGCGCGACGCGCTCCAGGTCGGCGCGCTCGCGCACGAGCAGCGCGCTCGCGGACACGGGCTGGAAGAACGCCTTGTGGTAGTCGACCGTCACCGATCGCGAGCGTTCGATCCCGTCGAGCAGATGCCGGCGGGTCGGCGACACGAGCAGCCCGCAGCCGTAGGCGGCGTCGACGTGCAGCCACACGTCGGTCGCGTCGCACACGTCCGCGACCTCCGCGAGCGGGTCGATGCAGCCGCGGTCGGTCGTGCCGGCGGTCGCGACGACCGCCATGACCACGTCGCCCGCGGCCCGTACCGCGCCGATCGCGGCCGCGAGCGCCGCGGGGTCGAGGCGGCCGTCGGCGTCGGCCCCGACCCGGACCACGGCGTCGTCCGCCAGGCCCAGCAGGAGCGCCGACCGGGCGACGCTGAAGTGGCTCGACGCCGCCGCGAGGACCCGCAGGCGCGGCAGCACGGCGGACCGGCCGGGACCGCCCGCGCGGGCCGCACGGGCGACCGCGCGCTCGCGGGCCAGGAAGAGGGCGTGCAGGTTGGACTGCGTGCCCCCGGACGTGAGCACGCCGTCGCCCGCGGCGTACCCGACCCGGCCCGCGGTCCACGCCACGACGCGCCGCTCCATGAGGGTCGCCACCGTCGACTGGTCGAACGTGTCGACGGACGTGTTGATCGCCGCGAGCATCGCCTCGGCGCCGACGGCGGGCAGCGCGACCGGGCAGTTGAGGTGGGCGGCGTACGCGGGGTCGTGGAACCACACCGCGTGCGTCGCGTACAGGTCGGCGGCCTCGCGCAGCGCCGCGTCGGTGCCGATGCCCGGAGCGTCGAGGTCGACGCGGTCCACGAGCGTCGCGAGCTGCGCGCGGCTCGCGCCCGACCAGGGCTGCGTCACCGCCGCGACCCGCGACGCCACGTCGTCGACGACGCCGTGCAGGGTGCTCGCGTAGTCGCCCGCGGTCGTGCCGGTGAGCAGGGCCGGGGCGGTCGAGGTACCGTGCGCGGGCGCGACGGATCGTGCTGAGAGCATGGCGAGGCTCCAGGTACGGGGAGAGGACCGCCGCGGATCGCGGCGAGGCAACCTGAGGTTTGCCTTGCCTAACTTAGCGCAGGCGAACGACCCGTCAAGAGTGACCTGCGCCACGCCGCCGTGGACGCGGGACCGTGGCGGCGGGAGGATGGCACTCGCCCGTCCGTGGCTCCGAGGAGGCCGTGTGGAACCCACCGTCGCGACGACGCGCCCCGCGATCGTCACCGTGGACGACGACCCCGGGGTCTCGCGCGCGGTCGCGCGCGACCTGCGCCGCCGCTACGGCGACCGGTACCGCATCGTGCGCGCCGAGTCCGGTGCGGAGACGCTCGAGGCGCTGCGCGAGCTCGCGCTGCGCGCCGAGGACGTCGCCGTCGTGCTCGCCGACCACCGCATGCCCGGCATGACGGGCGTCGAGCTGCTCGAGCAGGCCATGGACCTCTTCCCCGCGGCGCGGCGCGTCCTGCTCACCGCCTACGCGGACACCGAGGCCGCCATCGAGGCGATCAACGTCGTCGACCTCGACTACTACCTGCTCAAGCCGTGGGACCCGCCCGAGGAGAAGCTCTACCCCGTCGTCGACGCCCAGCTCGAGGCGTGGTCCGCGACCGACCGGCGCCGACCCGCCGAGACCGTCGTCGTCGGGCACCGGTGGTCCGCGCGCTCGTCGCAGGTGCGCGAGTTCCTCGCGCGCAACCGCGTCCCCTACCGGTGGTACCCGTCGGAGTCCGCCGAGGGCGCGCGCCTCCTCACCGCCGCCCAGACCGACGGCGACACCCTCCCCCTGGTCGTCACGCCCGAGGGCGAGGCGCTCGTCGCGCCCGACGACGCCACGCTCGCCGAGCGCGTCGGGCTCGCCACGCGCCCCGCGGCGGACTTCTACGACCTCGTCGTCGTGGGCGGCGGGCCTGCGGGGCTCAGCGCCGCCCTGTACGGGGCGTCCGAGGGGCTGCGGACGGTGCTGGTCGAGCGCACCGCGACCGGCGGCCAGGCCGGACAGAGCTCGCGCATCGACAACTACCTCGGCTTCCCCGACGGGATCTCGGGCGCGCAGCTCGCCGAGCGCGCACGGCGGCAGGCGGTGCGGTTCGGTGCCGAGATCGTGACGACGCGCGACGCGATCGAGCTCGACGTCGACGGACCCGCGCGCAGCGTCCGCTTCCCCGACGGGACGTCGATCGACGCCCACACGGTCATCCTCGCCTCGGGCGTCTCCTACCGGCTGCTCGACGGACCGGGGCTCGGCGACCTCGTCGGGCGCGGCGTGTTCTACGGGTCGGCGCTCACCGAGGCCACGGCGTGCCACGACCAGGAGGTGTACGTCGTCGGCGGCGCCAACTCCGCGGGGCAGGCGGCGCTCTACCTGGCCCGTGAGGCCAAGCAGGTCACCCTCGTGGTCCGGGGCGACTCGCTCGCCCGGTCCATGTCCTCCTACCTCGTCGAGCAGGTCGAGGCCCACCCGCGCGTGCGCGTCCTGACCCGCACGGAGGTCGTCGCGGCGTCGGGCGACGACCACCTGGAGCACCTCGAGCTGCGCGACGTCGAGACCGGCCGGACCGCGCGCGTCGAGTGCGGCTGGGCGTTCGTGTTCATCGGCGCCGCGCCCCGCACCGACTGGCTCGACGGCGTCGTCGCGCGCGACCCGCGCGGGTACGTGGTGGCCGGTCCCGACCTGCTGCGCGACGGCGCCCCGCCCGCCGGGTGGACGCTCGACCGCCCGCCCTACCACCTCGAGACGTCCGTGCCCGGCGTGTTCGCCGCCGGCGATGTGCGCGCGGAGTCCGCCAAGCGCGTCGCGTCCGCCGTGGGCGAGGGCGCCATGGCCGTCATGCTCGTGCACCGCTACCTCGAACAGCTCTGACCACCACCGGCCCGCGACACGACCCCGACCCGCACCCGGAGGCGACACCGTGACCAGCACCGAGGACCCCACCACGACCCCGCCCGCCGAGGACCCCACCACGACCCCGCCCGCCGAGGGCACCACTCCGGCAGCCGCGCGCGGGTGGCTGCCGTGCGACGTCGACGAGCTGCGCGCCACGTTCCTGTTCGAGCACCTCACCGACGACCAGCTCGCGTGGCTGTGCGCGACCGGGCACGTCGAGCGCCACGACGCGGGCTGGCTGTTCCACGAGGGCACGCCCGCCGAGGCGTTCTACGTCCTCCTCGACGGCGGCGTCGCGCTCTACCGGCGCGTCGGCGAGGACGAGGTCGAGGTCTCGCGCACCCACCAGGTCGGCGTCTACCTCGGCGCGTGGAACGCCTACCTCGGCGACCGCCTCCCCCAGACGTACCTCCACTCGGCGCGCGCCCTGGAGACGTCGCGCTTCTTCGTGCTCGAGGCGCACGACTTCGCCAAGCTCATGACCGAGTGGTTCCCCATGGCGGTGCACCTGCTGGAGGGCGTGTTCTGGGGGACCCGGGACGCGCAGCAGCTCGTCGGGCAGCGCGAGCGGCTGCTCGCCCTCGGGTCGCTCTCGGCAGGTCTGACGCACGAGCTCAACAACCCCGCCGCCGCCGCGGTGCGCGCGACCGGGACCCTCCGCGAGCGCGTCGCCGCCATGCGGCACAAGCTCGCGCTCATCGCCGACGGCCCCTACGACCGCGCCACCCTCGCCGAGCTCATCCGGCTCCAGGAGGAGGCGCTCGAACGGTACGCGGACACCCGGACCGCGGACGCCGTCGGGGCGCTGGAGACCTCCGACCTCGAGGACCGCCTCACCGACTGGCTCGACGACCACGGCCTGCCCGAGGGCTGGCGCGTCTCCCCCGCGCTCGTCCAGGCCGGGATCGACGAGCCCTGGCTCGACCGCGTCGCCGAGCGCGTGGACGCCGGCGCGCTCACCGGGGCCGTGAGCTGGCTCGCGTACACGATCGAGACCGAGCAGCTCATGGCCGAGATCGAGGACGCGACCGTGCGCATCTCCACCCTCGTCGGCGCGGCGCGCCAGTACTCCCAGCTCGACCGGGCGCCGTTCCGGCCCGTCGACGTGCACGAGCTGCTCGACTCCACGCTGACGATGCTCGACCACGCGCTCGCGGGCGTCGAGGTCGTGCGCCGTTACGACACCGGCCTGCCGCCCGTGCCCGTCTACGCGGCCGAGCTCAACCAGGTGTGGACCAACCTCGTCGAGAACGCCGCGCAGGCGATGGGCGGGTCCGGCACGCTGACGGTCACGACGCGGCGCGTCGACGACCGCGCCGAGGTCGAGATCGCCGACACCGGGCCCGGCATCCCCGACGACGTGCGGCCCCGCATCTTCGAGCCGTTCTTCACGACCAAGCCGGTCGGGCAGGGCACGGGGCTCGGCCTCGACATCTCGTGGCGGATCGTCGTCAACAAGCACCACGGGGACCTCACGGTGACGTCCGTGCCCGGCGACACGCGGTTCGTCGTGCGACTCCCGCTGGAGCCCGCTCAGCCCGCGCAGACTCCGCAGCCGTGACCGCCCCCGCCCCCGCGGGGACGTCGCCCGTCGGCGAGGAGCGCCACGCGTCGTGGCTCGAGCTCTTCTTCGACCTCGTCGTCGTCGCGGGCATCGGGATGCTCGCCCACCTGCTGCAGGAGGACCACGACCGCGGCGGGCTCGCGCTCTACGTCATCGCCTACACCGCGTTCTGGCTCGTGTGGGCGTGCTTCACCACGTACGGCAACGTCGCGGGCGAGGGCGCCCGGGCGCTGCCGATCCTCGCCGGGATGGCGGCGCTCAGCGTGATGATCGCCGCGGTACCGGGCATCCACGACGAGCACGCGCAGGCCTTCGCGGTCGCGTACGTCGTGGGCCGGCTCGTCGCCGCGCGACCGTGGCGCCGCACGACCGTCGTCGTCGACCTGCCGGTGGTGCAGGCGCTGACGGGGGTCGTGCCGTGGATCGTGTCGTGGTGGTTCGACGGGCAGACGCGGTACACGCTCTGGGCGGTCGGCCTCGCGATCGACCTCCTCCTGCTCCTCACCCTCTCGGGCGAGCGCCTCGTGCGACGCGCGCAGGAGCGCCTCGACGAGGTCCGCGAGCGCCGGGGTCGCGGACCGGGTGCCCGGCGCGACCGTCCGGGGCGCGGCGACCGGGAACGCCCGCTGGAGAGTTCCGCGCGGCGCACGGCCGGGCGGACCGGACGGGGCGGACGGCGGGGCGCGGACGCCGTCGAGGTGCCGACGACGGTCGACGCGGCCGTGACCGACGTCCCGCACCTCGGGGAGCGGCTGGGACTCTTCGTCATCATCGTGCTCGGCGAGGGCCTCATCCAGGCGATCGACGCCGCGAGCGGGGCCGAGTGGGACCGGACGCTGCTCGTGGCAGGCGCGGGGGCGTTCACGCTGCTCGTCGCCCTGTGGGCGCTCACGGTGCGGTCGGGCTACGCGGGCGTCACGCTGCTGCGCCCCGCGGGGGTGCCGCCACGGTCGGCGTGGTTCCTGCACCTCGTGACGACCGGCGCCCTGGCCACCCTCGCGGGCGCGCTCGGAGGCGTCCTGGACGAGCCCGCGCGGGCGCTCGACCCGGGCGAGCTCGCGCTGCTCGTCGGCGCGTTCGCCGTGCACGGGCTCGTGTCCGCCGGGGTGCACGCCGTGCTGCGCGACGTACGCACCGCCGTCGTGCTCGCCGTGCCCGTCGTCGTCGCCGGGGCGGTCGCGTGGCTCGCCGGCGGCACGATCTCGGCCGCGGGGCTGGTCTGGGTGCTGTCGGGCGCGCTGCTCGTCCAGCTCGCCCTCGCCGGGCGGCCCCGCGCGGCGAGCGCCCCGGCCGGGGCCGACGCCTGACGCCGGCGACGACCTGCCGGGTCAAAACCGTGGACGTCGGGCGGTCGCGGGCATAGCCTCGTGGCGTCCGGTCGAACCCGCCCGGACGCACGATCATGACGACCGGTGAAGGGGAGGTGGACCCGCGTGCTGCACCAGTGGTCCACCGACTCGTCCCGAAGGGCGCTCCTCAGGTAGACGACGCACGTCGTCCACCTGCAGAGCCGTCCTGGGGCACCGTCCTGGGGCGGCTCTCGTCGTCACCGCCCCAGGTCACGGCCGCCACGGCCGCCACGGCCACCGACACGACAGGAGGCGCGACGATGAGCGAGGTGGTCATCTACAACCTCGGCGGCAGCCAGGAGCTCGGCCGCGTGTCGTTGCGCCACGCCATCCGCATGCTGCACCGGCGGGTCGCCGAGGTCCTCGAGGCGGTCGAGGGCGAGACGTTCGGCCCCTACCAGCGGCCCCGGTCGGTCGCGCTGGTGCGGTACGTCCACGCGCGCTGGGTGTACGAGCGCCAGGGCCGCGTGCCGTACTCGCGCGCGGCGCTGCTGCGCCGCGACCGGTACCGCTGCGCGTACTGCGGCGGGACCGCGACGACCATGGACCACGTGGTCCCGCGGTGCCAGGGCGGGACCACGACGTGGCTCAACGCCGTCGCGGCGTGCGAGCCGTGCAACGCCGCCAAGGGCGGACGCACGCCCGAGCAGGCGGGCCTGCGGATGCTCAGACGCCCGTTCGAGCCCGCGTTCCGCGACATCTACCCGTCGGCGCCCGCCCCGCGCAGACGCTGACGGGTCCACCGACCGGTCCCCGGTCGGCTCCCCAGGCCGCCCGGCCGGTGGCGGTGACACCGGCCGGGCTTCCCCCTCCCCCTCACGATCGCCGCGTCCCGAGGTCCCGGACCGGGCGTCGTCTCCCTCCCTCCTCGTAGAGCCGGTCCGCGTCTCGCACCCACCCCGGGTCCCGGACCGCGCGAGGGAGACCACGATGGCGAGGTTCCGGATCGGGACGTTCAACGTCGAGAACCTGTTCGAGCGCCCGCGCGCGATGGCAGGCCCGCTCACCGGCGGCAACGCGGTCCTCGCGGCCCACGCCCGCGTCAACGCGCTGATCGCCGAGGAGCGGTACGGCCCGGACGTGCGGGCCGAGATCCTGCAGCACCTGGAGACCCTCGGCCTGCTGCGCTCCGACTCCGCGGCACTCGCGGTGCTGCGCCAGGTGCGCGGCCGGCTCGTGCGCCGCACGGGCTCTCAGGCTGCGGGCACGGCGCGCACCGAGGTCGTCGCGACCGGGCGCGGCGACTGGGTCGGCTGGGTCGACCTCGTCAAGGACCGGGTCGACGAGCTCGCCATGACGCACACCGCCCGGGTCGTCGCCGACGTCGACGCCGACGTGATGGCCGTCGTCGAGGCCGAGAGCCGGGTCGCGCTCAAGCACTTCACGGACGCGGGCGTCGTCACGCCGTCCGGGCGTCCCGTCTACCCGCACGTCATGGTCATCGACGGCAACGACGACCGCGGCATCGACGTCGGGCTGCTCACCACACGGCCGTACCGGATCGGGTCCGTCCGCTCGCACGTCGACGACCGCGACTCGCGCGGGCGCCTGGTGTTCGGCCGCGACTGCCCGGAGTACGTCGTCGAGCTGCCCGACGGCGGCACGCTCACCGTGCTCGTCAACCACTTCAAGTCCAAGGGCTACGGCACGCAGGCCGAGTCCGACGCGACCCGCCGCCGCCAGGCGACCCGCACGGCCGCGATCTACGCGGGCCTGCGCGCCCGCGGCGAGGAGAACGTCGTGGTCGTGGGCGACCTCAACGACACGCCGTCGTCGACCCCGCTGCGCCCCCTGCTGGAGCGGACCGGCCTGCGCGACGTGAGCGAGCACCCCGCGTTCCGCGGCGACGGCCGGCCGGGCACGTACGGCAACGGGACCGCGAGCCAGAAGATCGACTACGTGCTGCTGTCCCCTGCGCTGTTCGAGCGCACCGTCGGCGGGTCCGTGTTCCGCAAGGGCGTGTGGGGCGGCACGAACGGGACCCTGTTCCCCCACTACGACACGATGACGTCGGCGACGCACGCGGCGTCCGACCACGCCGCCCTCTACGCGGACGTGGACCTCGCCTGAGGGGAGAAGGCGATCGCCCCGGACACGACGAGGTCGGCGCGCGACCGCGTCGACTCGACGAGGAGCGCGTTGCGCCCGTCGACCTCGGTGGCCCAGGCGGTCGCGGCCTCGACCGTGCGGCCGTGGCGGGTGTGCCGGTCGACGAGACGACGCTCGCGCTCGGCGTCGCCGGTGCTGCAGAACCACGCCTCGTCGAGCAGGTCGCGCACGCGCCCCCAGGGCTCCTCGCCCACGAGGAGGTAGTTCCCCTCGACCACGACGACGCGGTGCCCCGGGTCGACGGCGACCTCCCCGGCCACGGGCTCGTCGACCTCGCGGTGGAACGACGGCGCGTACACGGTGCGGTCGCACTCGTCGCGCACCCGGCGCAGCAGGGCGACGAAGCCGTCGCCGTCGAACGTGTCGAGCGCGCCCTTGCGGTCGTGGCGGCCGAGCCGGTCGAGCGTCGCGTTCGCGAGGTGGAAGCCGTCCATCGGCAGGTGCACCGCCTCCGGACCGAGCGCCTCGACGAGTCGGAGCGCGAGCGTCGTCTTGCCCGCACCGGGGCTGCCGGTGATCCCGACGACGACCCGACCGTCCCCCGACCGTTCCGCCAGCGCGCGCACCCGCGCGAAGAGCGCGGCCAGGTCGGCGAGCCCGGCGGGGGTGCAGGGCAGGTCGGGCGAGGCGTCGTACTCGGCGGTCATGGAACCAGTGTCCCGTGGTCGACGACGTCGCCGCGCCGCGTCCGTGCGACGGTCCCCGCGCGGTCGATGAGTCGCGCGTCCCGGTCGGGTCTCACCCTCGACCGACGGAACACGGAGCACGGAGCACGAAGGAGACGACATGGCCACGGTGGTCGCAGGAGCGGCGGTCTCGCTCGACGGGTACGTCCAGGACGCCGACGGGAGCATCGAGGCGCTCTACGCGGACTTCGAGGAGCTGCGGCGCAGCGCGTACCTGCGGGCGCTCCAGGAGCAGACCGGCGCCGTCCTCATGGGCCGGCGCACGTACGACATGGCTCCGGACCCCGACGGCTACGCGGACGGCTACGAGTTCCAGGTGCCGATCTTCGTCGTCACGCACACGCCCCCGGCCGTCGCCCCCCAGCGCAACGAGCGGCTGTGGGTCACGTTCGTCACGGACGGCGTCGAGTCGGCGGTTCGGCAGGCCGCCGCGGCCGCGGGCGACCGCGACGTGACGTTCATCGGGGGCGCGGACCTGTTCCACCAGCTCCTGGCCGCGGGGCTCGTCGACGAGCTCGCGGTCGAGGTCATGCCGGTCCTGCTCGGGGGCGGCGTGCGCCTGTTCGACGGCGACGCGCCGGCAGTGCTGGAGAAGGTGCGCGTCGACGAGGTCGGCGCGCGCACCGCGCTGCGCTACCGGATCGTCCGGACGGCCCCGACCGGGCGGGAGTAGGCCGGGCGCGGGGCGCCGTCAGGCGCTCGCCGCCACGACCCGCGCGCCCGCGGCCTCACCGTGCGGGGCCGCGAGCGCCGCGACCGGGTCGCGCGCGAGGTCGGCGACGGGCAGCCCCGTCTCCCGGCTCAGGGCACGCAGCAGTCCGGCCCGGGAGGCGTACCCGGCGGCACGCGCGGCGGCGTCGAGGTGCGAGCCGCCGCGCAGCCGCGCGATCGCGACGTTGAGGTGCGCCCGCGTGCGCCAGCGGCCGAACGCGAGCCCGGTCTCCTCGACGAAGAGGCGCTGGACGTGCCGCGCGCTCGCGCGCCGCCGTTCGGCGAGCTCGTCGAGCGTCGCGACGCCGCGGCGCGCGTCCTGGGCGACGGCCCGCGCGACCGGGTGCACCGGCAGCCGCAGGACGAAGTAGTCGCCCGCGAGGCCGCGCAGGACGTCCTCGAGGGCGGCGCGGAAGGGAGCGACCTGCGCGGGCGTCGCCGGGGCCGCGCACAGCACCGCCGTGAGGACGGTGGTCAGCGCGGGCACGACGCCGAGACGGTGGACGCGCGCGGGCGGCTCGACCCCCGGGGAGAGCACGGGACCGAGCGCCATCGAGTCGCCGGGAAGGCGCATCGCGTGCGGGACGTGCGGGGCGAGCCAGAGGTTCTCGTGCGTGCGCAGGGTCAGGGGCGTGCCGTCCACGACGAGCTCCGCGGTGCCGGTGACGACGTGCACGAGGTGCGGCTCGTCGTGGGCGTGGGTGTCGTGCCCGAGGAAGCGGACGGAGTGCTCGGGGACGACGGCGCCCAGCGCGGTCGGCGTCATGCGCGCTCCTCTCCCCCGGGCCCGGCTGGTCCGGGTCGGTGTGTCGTGTCCGGGACGGGCCGTGTCACGTTCGGACGCGGTTCGTCGCTCAGGTGTGGTTAGCCTAACCTCGCGAGGAGCGCCCCGGTACGCCGTGCGGGCCCCGCGTCCCTGCTGCCGAGTGTGAGGTTCCATGCTGTCGTCACGCCGTCCCGCCCGCCGTCCGATCGCCGCGCTGGCCGCGCTCGCCGCCGCGTCGCTCGCCCTGGCGGGCTGCTCCGCCGGGACGACGCCGTCCGGCTCCGGTGCCGAGCCGTCCGGCGGTCCCGGCTCGGCCGCGTCCGAGACCGCCGCCGAGCGGGTCGTGGCGACCGACCAGGGCGACGTCGCCGTCCCGACCGACCCGCAGCGCGTCGTCGTGCTCAATCACGCCCTGGCGGGCTACCTGTACGAGCTCGACGTCCCCGTGCTCGCGACGGTGCCCGAGGTGACGGACGACCCGGACCCGAAGTTCTCGCCGTTCTGGGAGGACCAGGCCGAGGCGGACGGCACCGAGCTCATCGAGTGGAGCGCCGACGGCTTCAACCTCGAGGCGATCCTCGCCCTGGAGCCCGACCTCATCGTGGGCGGCGGGTGGGGCTTCCCGCTCAAGCAGGCCACCGACGTCTACGACGGCCTGAGCCAGATCGCCCCGACGGTGCTCGTGAGCGGCACCTACACGACGTGGCAGGAGCAGTTCGAGTTCCTCGCCGTCGACGTGTTCGACGACGCCGAGCGGTTCGACGAGCTGACCACGGGGTACGACGAGCGCCTCGCCCAGGTGGGCGAGTCCATCACCGTCCCCGCGGGCGAGACGGCGTTCCTCGCGCTCACGTCCGAGGGCAAGACGTTCGCGCTCAACGAGGGCGAGGGCCTGCCCGCGATCTTCGAGCGGCTCGGGTTCGCGGTCCAGCCGATCCAGGCGCAGACGGGCGCCGAGCCGTACACGCCGGGCGGCGACATGTTCGAGGTGTCGGCCGAGCAGGTGACGTCCGTGGTCACGGCGCCGAACGTGTTCGTCATCGGCTTCAACGGCGCGGAGATCGACGTCGACGCGCTCGCCGCCGACCCGGTGTACGCGGTCCTGCCGTCGTTCTCCGCGGGCCACGCGCACGAGCTGCCGACGTGGACCATCCGCGGCGACTACCACGAGGCCATGGGGCTCCTCGACGTCGTCGAGGAGCAGTTCTCCTGATGGCCCAGCACCGCCTGCGCACGCACCCGCTGGTGCTGCGACGCGTCGAGGTGGCGCGCGTCGTCGACGTGACGCCCCGCATGCGCCGCGTGACTCTCGCCGGGCCCGAGCTCGGGGCGTTCGAGCGCGACGGCCTGCCGATGCCCGCGTTCGACGCGCCGTGGTTCGACGACCACGTGAAGATCGTCCTCGCGTCCGACGGCGACGTCGCGTCCGCGCTGCCCGTGCAGCGCGCGCACGGGATCGACTGGCCGCCCGCGCCGAACCGGCAGGGTCGCGACTACACGCCGCGCCGCTGGGACGCGGCGGCGGGCGAGCTCGACCTCGACCTCGTGCTGCACGGCGACGGTCCGGCCGCGGCGTGGGCGCAGACGGCGCGCCCGGGCAGCGAGCTGTGGTTCGTCGGGCCCAAGGCGTCGACCGTCTGGCCCGACGACGTCGACTGGGCGCTGCTCGCCGGCGACGAGACGGCGCTGCCGGCGATCGGGCGCTTCCTCGACGAGCGGCCGGTCGACGTCCCCGTCCAGGTCGTCGTGACCATCGGTGCCGAGTCCGCACGGCAGGACCTCGCGCTGCGCGAGGGCGACACCGTGCGGTGGGTCGTCGCGCCGGAGGGCGACCGCGCCGCGCTCGACGAGGCTGTGCGCGCCCTGGAGTGGTGGCCCGGCCAGGTCTACGCGTGGGCGGCGAGCGAGAGCCGCGCGCTCCTGCCGGTGCGGCGCTACCTGACGCGCGAGCGCGCCGTGCCGCGCACCCACGTCGACGTCACGGGCTACTGGCACGCCGAGCCGGCGCCCTCCCCCGTACCCGCTCAGGGGCCGGCGGCCGAGGCGGAGCCGCAGCCCACGGGGGTCCCGTCTCCCGTGCCGTGGTTCGCGACCCGCGCCGCGCTGCAGCTCGGCCTGCTCGACGAGCTCGGCGCGGGGCCGCGCGACCTCGCGG
The DNA here is from genome assembly GCF_051844275.1 of Cellulosimicrobium sp. CpK407. NCBI lineage: Bacteria > Bacillati > Actinomycetota > Actinomycetes > Micrococcales > Promicromonosporaceae > Cellulosimicrobium > Cellulosimicrobium sp. CpK407. The sequence goes on along the minus strand of NZ_JBGNYC010000002.1, from coordinate 36,848 downwards.
CCCTCGCCGGGGCGGCGCACATCGCGCCGGGCGCGGTACGCGCCCTCGCGGACGTGCTCGCGGCGTCGGGCGTGGTGAGGCTCGACGGCGACACGGTCGCCCTGGGCGACGCGGGCGAGGACCTCCTCGACGACGAGCACGAGCGCGAGGAGTACGTGGGGCTGGAGGCGGACGCGATCCTGGCGCTCGCGGCGCTCGCCCCCGCGCTCCGCGACGGCGTCCCGGCGTGGTCGCGCTCGCGCGGCCGGACGCTGCGCGCCGAGGTCGAGACCGACGCCGCGCGCGCCACGGAGGTCGTCGAGGGCGCGGACGTGCTCCCGTACGTGCTCACGGGACTCGCGACCTGGCCGGTGTGGGCGGACGCGCGGACCGTCGCGCTCGGCGGACCCGGCGCGCTCGTCGTCGCCGACCTGCTCGTCGAGGTTCCCGGCGAGCGCACGACGACGCTCGTCGAGGACGCCGTCCCGCTCGAGGTCCTGCGCGAGCAGGCGGGGTCCGGCACAGCGCACGCCGCGGCCGTGGCCTGGCCGGTCGCCGACGTCGCCGTGTGCGTGCTCGGGGCCGGCCACCGCACCGACGACGAGGTCGTCGACCTCCTCGCCGCGATGCGCGCCGCCGCCCCGCGCGCCGTCCTCGTCGAGGACTTCACGCCCGACGGGCTCAGCCCCCACGCGCGCGAGCACGCGCTGCTCGCCCTGGCCACGACCGGGGCCGCGCCGCGCACGCCCGACGACGTCGCACGCCTCGCCGGGCGCGCGGGCTGGGGCGTCGTCCACCACGAGGCGCTCGGCTGGGGCGTCGAGCGGGTCGAGCTCACGGCCCGCGACGCCTGAGGTCGGTCGTCCTCGTCGGGCGCGTGACCAGCACGAACGGCGCCGAGGCACCGAGGCGTGCCCGCCTCCGGACGGATCACCCGCCTGGAGGAGGAGTCGCTCGACGTCCAGGAGGACGCCGCGAGCGGGGTAACCCGGTTGGTCGCCGCCGTGGAGGCGCTCCAGGACGGCACCGCAGCAGCCGCGCGGTCGACCTGCACGCGCGTCTGGGTGCGCACGGGCGAGGGCTGGCGCGTCCTGGCCGCCACGCTCGCTCCCGCGGCCGACCCTGCCTGAACGGGCCCTCGCGTCACCCGCCGGTGAACATGGCGATGGTGAGCGGCGCGCCGACCGCGTCGCACGCGTCGCCGAGGTCGCTCGCGGCGGCGTCCCACTCCGCGGAGCGCACGCCGGTCGGCTCCGCGGAGGCCCCGGAGGCGACCGGAGCGGCCGCCTGCAGCTCGCCGATCGCCGTCTGCACGGCGCTGTCCCCGCCGGAGGGCACGCGGTCGAGCACGCGGGTCGCCAGCCGGTACCAGCCGTCGTGCTCCTGCGCGTCCATGCGGCCGTCGGCGAGGGCGACGTCGGCGTTCTCCACGATCGTCAGCACGTCGCCGAACGCGGTGCAGAGGTCCGCGTCGACCGGGGCGTCGCCCTCCGGCGCGACACCCGGCGAGTCCGCCTGGGCCGCGGCACCGGACGGGGCCGCCTCGATCTCCCCTGCCGAAGCCCCGCCGCCGGCGCTGCAGCCGCCCATCGCCGCAGCGCTCAACACCACCGCCGAGAGCGCTGCCCACCGTCGTGCTCGCATCCGTGCCTGCTCCCCGATCTCGAAGTCTGCTAGGTCCGACGTACGGCCGAGAGTCTGCCGCCGTTCCCCCCTCGACGCGAGGGTGACACGCGCGAGCAGGACCCCCGCCGCCGAACCCGGGATCGCTCCCCGCCGGACGTCGCGGGTGAGGAGGAAGCCCGGGCTCGTGCGCGCTCGGGATCGTGCCCACGCCTCGCCGACAGGCGGCGCTGATAGCATCGGCACGTGCTCATCGAGGTCGACAGACTCTAGCCGCCGAGCCGTCGGCGGCCCGTCCCAGCGCACCCTCTCGCCCCGGCTCCGTGACGGAGTCTCCGCGGGCGACCCCTCCTGGCTCTCGCCGAGGCCTCGTCGTGCCTGGACCTGCCGCACCGCTCCGCGCCGCCCTGTCCTCCCCCGGCACGACCCTGCCCGCGCCACGCGGGTCCGAGGAGCTCCTCATGTCCACCCTGCACCGCTCCGCGGTGACCCTCACCGACCTCACGTTCGAGTGGCCCGACGGCACCGTCGCGCTCTCGCACCTCACCGGCACGTTCGGCGTCGGCCGTACGGGCCTCGTCGGCGACAACGGCGCCGGCAAGTCCACCCTCCTGCGCCTGGTCGCGGGCCTGCTTCGACCGACCGCGGGGCGCGTCACGACGACCGGAGACGTCGCCTACCTCCCCCAGACCCTGACGCTCGGCCGGGACGCGAGCGTCGCGCGCCTCCTCGGCGTCGACGGCACGCTCGCCGCGCTGCGCGCGATCGAGTCCGGCGACGTCGACGAGCGGCACTTCGACGCGGTCGGCGACGACTGGGACGTCGAGGCGCGCGCCACGCAGGCGCTCGCCGAGATCGGGCTCGACGGCGTGGGCCTCGACCGGCGCGTGGGCGAGCTGTCCGGCGGAGAGTCGATGCTCGTCGCGATCAGCGGGCTGCGCGTGCGACGCAGCGCGATCACGCTGCTCGACGAGCCGACGAACAACCTCGACCGCGGCACCCGCGCGCGGCTCGCGGCGCTCGTCGACGACTGGCCCGGGACGCTCGTCGTCGTGAGCCACGACCTCGACCTGCTCGAGCACATGGACGAGACGGCGGAGCTGCACGCCGGCCGCCTCACCACCTTCGGCGGACCGTACAGCGCCTGGCGCGACCGGCTCGAGGCGGACCAGGCCGCCGCGGCCCAGGCCGCGCGGACGGCCGAGCAGACGCTGCGGGCCGAGAAGCGCCAGCGTGTGGAGGCGGAGACCAAGCTCGCGCGCCGCGAGCGGACCGCGCGCACCGCGCAGGCGAACCGCACGGGGTCGCGCATCTCCATGGGGCTGCGCGCGTCCGCCGCGCAGGTGTCCGCGGGCTCGATGCGCCAGGGCCTGGACGCGAAGGTCCAGGCCGCGCAGGACGCGCTCGACGCCGCCGCGGCCCGCGTGCGCGACGACGAGCACGTGCACCTCGTGCTCCCCGACCCGGACGTGCCGCGCGGGCGCCGCCTCGCGGAGCTGCACGGGACGAACGGGACGGTCGTCGTGCAGGGGCCGGAGCGGGTCGCGCTCGTCGGCGCCAACGGGACGGGCAAGACGACGCTGCTGGAGAACCTCCTCGCCGGGCGGGCACCGGAGCCGGGACGCGCGGGCGGCACGCTGCTCACGGACCGCGCCGGCTACCTGCCCCAGCGCCTGGACGGGCTCGACGACGCCCGCAGCGCGCTCGAGAACGTGCGCGACGGCGCACCCGACGCGGCGCCGGGGACGATCCGCAACCAGCTCGCGCGCCTGCTGCTGCGGGGGTCGAGCGTGGACCGCCCGGTGTCGACGCTGTCGGGCGGCGAACGGTTCCGCGTCTCGCTCGCCCGGCTCCTGCTCGCCGAGCCGCCCGCCCAGCTCCTCGTGCTCGACGAGCCGACGAACAACCTCGACGTGCGCAGCGTCGACCGGCTCGTCGAGGCCCTGTCCGGCTACGCGGGCGCGCTGCTCGTCGTCAGCCACGACGACGGCTTCCTCGCCCGGCTCGGCGTCGACGTCGTGCTCGAGCTGGGCGCGGACGGGACGCTCCACCGCGTCCCCGGACCCGGGCGCTGAGACCCGGCCGGGGCGTCCCGCTCGCCGGGGCGCCCCGGGACCGGCGACGATGGGCCGACAGAGCGTCGGCCGCGCCCGGGAGGTGCACCCGTGGACTGGTACACCGAGCACGTCGTCGACACCGGGCGCGCGCCGGCCCTGTTCGCGCTCGCGGGGTTCGTCGTGACGTTCGTCGTCGTGCGGTCGATCACGCGCCGCATCCGTGCGCGTCGCGAGGCGGGCCCGCCTCCCCCTCCAGGGCCCGGCCCGGCCGCACGGCCCCGGCGTGCCCTGCTGGGCGACGTGTCCGTCGGGGGCGTCCACGTGCACCACCAGGTGTGGGGCATCCTCCTCGTGCTGCTCACGGGGATGCTCGAGTTCCGGTACTCCCCCGGTCACCCGTGGTCGGAGGTGCTCGCCCTCCTGTTCGGGGCGGGCGCCGCGCTCGCGCTCGACGAGTTCGCGCTCTGGCTGTACGTCGACGACGTCTACTGGTCGCAGGAGGGCCAGCGCTCGATCGACGCGATCCTCGTGGGCGGCGCGCTCGGCGGTGCGCTGCTCCTGTCCGCCTCACCGATCGGCGTCACGGCCGACGGCTCGCGGGGTGGCTGGCTCGCGTACACGGTGACCGTCGTGGTCCACCTCGCGCTCGCGTTCGTGTGCATCCTCAAGGGCAAGCTCGCGACGGGCCTCGTCGGGATCGTCGTCCCGGTCGTGGCGTTCGTCGGGGCGGTCCGCCTCGCCAAGCCGACCTCGCCCTGGGCCCGACGGCGGTACGCGCACCGGCCCCACCGGCGCGCCCGCGCGCAGGCACGGTTCGGTGCGCGGTACCGGGCGCGGTGGGAGCGGGTGCGCACCCTCGTGGGCGGTCGCGCCGACGACGACCCGCCGCAGACGACGTAGCGCGGCCTCAGGCCAGGCCGGGCGCGTCCCGCACGACGGCGGCCATCGCGGCCGTGGCGGCGGCGTCGTCGTCCGCGTACGGCCAGTCCGGGCTCGTGGCGCGCGCGTGGTCGTTGAGCGCGCCCAGCACGTCGAGCGCCCGGGTGCCCACGGCGCGGGCGTGCGGCGTGAGGCCGCCCCGGATCTTGAGCTGGCCGAGCACGATCGCCACCTGCGCCCGCGCCTCCGCCGCGAGCGCCGCCTCGTCGAGCGCGCCGGAGCGGAGCCCGTCGGACGCGGCCTCGCGCCCGGCAGCCCAGACGTCCTCCGGCACCCCGAGGTCCCAGGCCGCGAGGAGGCCGTCGACGAACGCGGGCAGCGCGTCGTCGCGCCCGTCGGCCGCGTACCACTCCTCGAGGTCCCGCAGCGCGTCGTGCCCGGAGTCGTTGCCGAACGGCGAGAAGTCCTCGCCCTCGTCGTAGAACGGCTCGGGCGCGAGGGACACGAACGCCGGGTGGCTCGTCGCGGGTGACAGGCCCTCGTCACGGTCGTCGAGGTAGAGCGTCATGGAGCGACACTAGACCTCTGCCGGCTCAGGCGCGTCGGTCGCGGTTCCACCGTTCGAGCTTGGGCGGGCTGAGCACGACCCAGGCCTCGGAGACCCGGTCCGACCGCACCGCCACGCTCACGACCCCCGTCACGACGCCGTCGTGGCGCACGACGAGGCCGTCCGCGCCGTTCACCGAGCACACCGCGACCTCTACCCCCGGCCCCGGTCCCAGGACCCGGCACAGCGCCCGCGCCGTCTCGTCGCCGCCCTCGGCGGCACCGGGGGTCGCGTCGTCGCTGCCGGCGGCGTCGACCCACAGGGTCGCGGCGGGCGCGACGAGGGCGCGCACGGCGTCGCGGTCACCCTCGCCCGTCGCACGGCGGAGCGCGGCGACGACGCGAGCGTGCTGCGCCCCGGCCCCGTCCGGCCCCCTCGACCCGTCTCGCTGCGACATGCCGCGCCTACGCGGAGACGGCCGCGAGCTTGTGCGGGTTCATCATCCACAGCACGCGGTCGATGCCGTCGGCGGTGGCGCGGACCGTGAGCACGGCGAAGAGCTCCCCGTCGCGCGAGAGCGTGACGGCCGGGCGGCCGTTGACGTCGGCCGGTTCGACGTCGACGCCCGCCCAGAAGCGCTCGGCGAACGCGTGGTGGTACTTCGCGACGCGCGGCCGGCCCACGACCGGGAACTTCGAGGCGCGGACCGCTCCCCCGCCGTCGGAGTAGGAGACGACGTCCTCGGCGAAGAGCTGCTCCAGGAGCGCGACGTCACCCGCCTTCGCGGCGGCGACGAACGCGGTGAGCAGGCGGCGCTGGGCCTCCGGGGCGACCGGCGCGCGGCGCTCCTCCCCCAGGTGCCGGCGAGCGCGGCTCACGAGCTGGCGCACGCTCGCCTGCGAGTGCCCGACGATCTCCGCGATCTGCTCGTACGGGTAGTCGAACGCCTCGCGCAGCACGTACGCCGCGCGCTCGGTCGGGGTGAGCTTCTCCAGCAGCATGAGGAGCGCGACCTCGAGCGCCTCGCCCCGCTCGGCCCCGAGGGTCGGGTCGGCGCTCGTGTCGACGGGCTCGGGGAGCCACGGTCCGATGTACGTCTCGCGACGCACGCGCGCGGACTGCGCGACGTTGATCGCGAGCCGCGTCACCGTCGTCGTGAGGAACGCGTCGGGGTTCCGCACCGTGGAGCGGTCGTACGTCTGCCAGCGCACCCATGCGTCCTGGAGCACGTCGTCGGCCTCGGCCGCGCTCCCGAGGATCCGGTACGCGATCCCGAAGAGCCGTCGCCGCGCCGCGCTGAACTGCTGCTCCGCCTGCGCCAGGTCCGTCGCTCGGTCGTCCACGCCCGCCATCCTCGTCGTCCCCCGCATCGTCGGCACCACCGGCCCGTCCGCCCGGCGCTACCGCGCCGTCACCGACCGCTGCCGGCGCCAGTCGGCGAGCCGGGTGCCGCCGACCACCGCGCCGGCTCCCGGGACGAGCGAGTCCTCGGCGAGCGGTGCGCCGAAGTAGCGCGCGTCCGGGTCGGCGACGACCTCGCGCGGGTCGTCGAGCGACGCGAGCGTGGTCCGCACGAGCTCGTCGAGGCGGAACTCCTCAGGACCCGCGACCTCCACGATGCCGCGCACCGGCGTCCCCGTGGCCACGTCCGCCACCGCGACGGCGACGTCGGCGGCGGCGACCGGCCGGAACCGCACCGGTGCGAGGTGCACGACGCCGTCCTGCGTGGCGCCGTCGGTGATGGCCTGGAGGAACTCGAAGAACTGCGTCGCGTGGACGATCGAGTACGGCACCTGCGAGCCCGTGATCAACTCCTCCTGCGCGATCTTCGCGCGGAAGTACCCGCTCTCGGCCAGGCCCTGGGTGCCCACGACGGAGAGCGCGACATGGTGCCCGACGCCCGCCGTCGCCTCGGCCGCCAGGAGGTTGCCCGTCGAGGTGCGGAAGAAGTCGAGGACCGCCTGGTCCTCGAACGAGGGCGAGTTCGAGACGTCGACGACGACGTCGGCGCCCTCGAGCACCTCGGCGACGCCCTCCCCGGTGAGGGTGTCGACGCCCGATCCGGGCGAGGCGGGGACGGCCTCGTGGCCGCGGTCCCGCAGCACGGTGACGAGCTTCGAGCCGATGAGCCCCGTACCGCCGATCACGACGATCTTCATGGTGTCCTCCTGTCGCTGGGTGCGGCACGTGCCGCCCTGTCACCCCTGTCGACCGGACGCCCGCGCCGCGCGTGACACGTCCCGGCGGCAATCTGCTCGATCCCCGTCCGGGAGGCGTGCCAGGGTGGTGCCCATGGCCGACACCACCGACGTCCGTCCGGACGCCCTCGACCGGGTCGCGTGGCCCGTGGCGACCCCGCGCCTCTCGCTGCGCCGCGCCCGGCCCGACGACGCCGACGCGCTCTTCGCCTACCGCAGCCTGCCCGCGGTGGACCGATGGCTCTCCCGGCGGTTCGTGAGCGTCGAGGAGTGGCGCGTCCACCACGGCGAGCCCGACCGGCTCGCGACGACGCTCGTCGTGGAGCACGACGGCGAGGTCGTGGGCGACCTCTACCTCGCGGTGCGCGACGGCTGGGCGCAGCAGGACGTCGTCGACCGCCCCCGACCGGACGAGGCGGAGATCGGCTGGGCGTTCTCGCCGTCGCACCAGGGACGCGGCTACGCGACGGAGGCCGTCCGCGCCCTGCTGCAGGTGTGCTTCGAGGACCTCGGCCTGCGGCGGGTCGTCGCGAACGCGTTCGCGGACAACGAGCCCTCGTGGCGCCTCATGGAGCGCGTGGGCATGCGGCGCGAGGGCGTGGGCGTGCGGGACTCGCTGCACCGCGACCTCGGCTGGGTCGACGGCGTGACGTACGCGCTGCTGGCCGACGAGCCGCGCGACGGCGCTTGACCCTCACGCGGCGTCAGGGCGCACGCTCGCCGCATGACCGACACGTACCCCGCCTTCGACCTGTCCCCCGTCCCCGCCCCCGGGCCCGACGCCGTCGCCCCCGAGCCGTTCCGCGGCATCTACGGCATGCCGCAGTTCGTCACCGTCCCGACGGCGGACCTCGCCGCGTCCGTCGACCTGTGGACCCGCGGCCTCGGGTTCTTCGACCTCTTCTCCGTCCCGGGCGGCGTCGTGCACCTGCGGCGCTGGGCGTTCCAGGACGTCCTGCTCGTCCCGGGGACGCCCGCGCCCGGGCCGAGCGCGCTCACCGTCAGCTTCTCGTGCGTGCTGTCGCAGCTCGACGGGATCGTCGCCGCGTGCGAGGACGTCTCGCCCGGGAGCACGACCGGTCCCCGCGAGATGCCGTGGGGCTCCGTCGAGGTCGAGGTCCGCACGCCCGAGAACACGCGGGTCGTCATGACCGCGGCGCGACCGTACGACCCCGACAGCGACGCCGCGCGGTTCCTCGACGGCATCGGGATCGAGGCTCCCCGGTCGTGACCGCTGAGACACTGGGACGCGTGACCTCGGATCCCCGGCCTCGTCGCGTCGGCGACGCGCTCACCGTCGGCGACGCGGCGGCCGCGGTCGGTGTCACCGTGCGGACGCTGCACCACTGGGACGCCGTCGGGCTCGTCCGCCCGTCGGCGCGCACCTCGGCGGGCTACCGGCTGTACGCGCCGACCGACGTCGCGCGCCTGCGCCGGGTCGCGGCGTACCGCGAGCTCGACGTCGCGCTCGAGGACATCCCCGAGCTGCTCGACGCGCCCGGGGACGACGCTGTCGATGCCCTGCGCCGCCACCGCGCGCTGCTCGGCGAGCGCATCGCGCGCATGGAGCGGACGGCACACGCGCTCGACCGGCTCCTCGACGCCCGGGAGCGCGGCCTGCTCCTGACCCCGGCGGAGCAGGTCGCGCTGTTCGGCGAGACGTGGGACCCGGCGTGGCCCGCCGAGGCGCGCGAGCGCTGGGGAGACACCCCGCAGTGGGCGCAGTACGCGGAGCGGTCCGCCGAGCGGTCGCTCGACGACTGGCAGGACCTCGCCGACACCGTCGCCACGCTCGAGGCCGACCTCGCCGCCGCGTGCCGGGACGGCGTCGAGCCGACGTCCGCGCAGGGTCTGGCGCTGGCCGAGCGCCATCGCGCCTCGATCGGCGCGCACTTCGACTGCACCCCGGCCCGGCACGTGTGCCTGGCCCGGCGGTTCGTCGAGGACGAGGGGTTCCGGGCGCACTACGACGGTCTGGCGCCCGGCCTGGCCACGTGGCTCCGCGCCGCGGTCGAGGCGAACGCACGCTCCTGCGGCGTGGACCCCGCGACGGCCACCTGGGACTGACGACGGCGGCACCGGACACGACCCGCCGCCGTCCGCCACGACGCGTGCACGCCGCGCGCCACGCCGCGGCTGCGGCCGGAGCGCCCCGGGCGAGGGGCGCCCCGGCTCCGGGTCAGCGGCTCGCCGCGACGTCGAGCACCCAGGTCACGCCGAACCGGTCGGTGAGCATCCCGTACGCGGGCGCCCAGTCGGACGACGCCAGGGGCGCGACGACGGTCGCCCCGTCCACGAGCGCGTCCCAGTAGCCGCGGACCTCCTCGACGTCGTCGCCACGCACGGAGACGAAGAACGGTGCCTCGCCCGGGCTCCAGGGGCGTCCCGCCGGGACGTCGTACGCCATGACGCGGAACCCGCTCGGCGCGCTGACCTGGCCCCAGACGACGAGGTCGGCCTCGCCCGGGTCCGGGGCCTGGCCCAGGTCGCCGTACGTGGTGAGGACGAGGTCGCCGCCGAACACCGAGCGGTAGTGCTCGAGCGCGGCGCGGGCGTCGCCGCGGAAGTTGAGGTGCGGGGTCGTCTGGACGGACATGGTGTCTCCTTCGGGTCGGTCGTCGGGGCCGCGGGTCGCGGCGCCCGAGCTCCCGGGCTCGCCGCCCGGGCTCATGACGACGACTCTTCCGGCCAATGCGGGCGGATAGCGCCCGCATGGTGCGCGAGCATGGGGGCATGACCGAGACGTCGCGCCGGACCCTCCTCCTGCTCTCGCTCCTCCAGGCGCACCCGGACCGGACGGGCCCCGAGCTCGCGCACCGGCTCGGCGTCGACCCTCGGACCGTGCGCCGCGACGTCGAGCGCCTCCGCGACCTCGGTTACCGCGTCGTCGCGACCCGCGGGCGCGACGGCGGGTACCGCCTCGACGCGGGCGCCGAGCTCCCGCCCCTGCTGTTCGACGACGCGCAGGTCGTCGCGCTGGCGGTGGCGCTGCGGACCGTCGCGACGAGCGGGTCCGGGGACGCGATCGCGGAGGCGTCGGTGCGGGCGCTCGCGACCGTGCGCCAGGTGCTGCCCGCGCGGCTGCGCCACCGGGCCGACGCGGTCGACGTCGTGCCGGTGCCCGCGGGTCCCGGCCGCTCCACGCCCGCCGTCGACCTCGACGTGCTGCTCGCGGTGAGCGCCGCGGTGCGCCGACGCGAGGTGCTGCGCCTCGACTACGCGGCGCCGGGCCCTACGGGTGAGCACGACGGCCGGGCTGCTGCGCCCGCGGCGCCGCGCCGCGTGGAGCCGCACCACGTCGTCGTGCGCGACGGGCGCTGGTACCTCCTCGCGTGGGACCTCGACCGTGACGACTGGCGCACGTTCCGCCTCGACCGGACGACGCCGCGCGTCCCGACCGGGCCGCGCTTCACGCCCCGCGAGGTGCCGGGCGGGGACGCCGGCGCGTTCGTCGCGGCCCGGTTCGCCGGCTCCGGGCGGGCGCCCGCCCCGGGCTGGTCGTGCACGGGGTGGGTCGAGCTCGCCGCGCCCGCGCCCGCCGTCGCGCCGTTCGTCGAGGACGGCACGGTCGAGGCGCTCGGCCCGGACCGGTGCCGGGTCGTCCTGGGCTCGTGGTCGTGGGTCGCGCTCGCCGCCCGCGTCGCGGCGTTCGACGCCGACGTCCTCGCCGCCGGCCCGGACGAGCTCGTCGCGGCGTGCGCGACCGTCGCCGAGCGGCTGGCGCCGCACGACATGACCGCACCCGCGTCGTAGGGTGCGATCCGCTCCCCAGGACGCCGCCGAGTCGCCGACGCGCGCGTCCGTCCTGGTCGACGCGTCAGCGGGCGCGACCCTCGACGGCCAGGCCCTGCGTCCCCACGACCGCGAGCAGGCGGATCCTGTCCTCCGCCTCCGTGCCCGGTGCCGCCGTCAGCACGAGCAGCACCTGCTGCTGGTCCTCCGTCAGCAGCGCCTGGCAGTCGACCTCGATCTCCCCCACGACCGGGTGCACGAGGACCTTGTGGTCGACGAAGCGTCGCGCGACCTCCTGCCGCTCCCAGAGCTCGGCGAACTCGGGGCTCGTGCGCCGCAGCTCGCGCACCAGCCGCCCGGCACGCGAGTCCCGGCCGAGCACCGCGACCGCCGAGCGCAGGCTCGCCACGAGCGCGCGCCCCTGGCGTTCCCTGTCGTCCTCGGGATAGATCGTGCGCGCCGTCTCCGGGTGAGCGAACCACCGGTAGATCTCGCTGCGGTCCCACCCCGTGTACGCCGTCGCGTCGCCGTACAGCGCACGGGCCAGGTCGTTCTGCGCGAGCGTCTCGCCGAGGGGGTTCAGGATCAGCGCCGGGGTGTCGCCCAGCCGGTCGAGCACGCGCTGCAGCGCGGGCGCCACGTGGCCGGGGTCGGTCGCCCGGTCGGGGACCCCGTGCCCGCCGACCCGGAAGAGGTAGTCGCGCTCGTCGTCGGACAGGCGCAGCGCCCGCGCGATCGACGCGAGCATCTGGGTGCTGGGCTGCGGGCCGCGCTGCTGCTCCAGGCGCGTGTAGTAGTCCGTCGACATGAGCGCGAGCTGCGCGACCTCCTCGCGGCGCAGCCCCGGTGCCCGACGGCGCAGCCCCGGCGGGAGGCCGACGTCCCCCGGCTGCAGAGCCTCCCGGTGGCGGCGGAGGAAGTCGGCGAGCGCGGCGCGGTCCATGCGTCCCATCGTCCGGGGCGCGCGGCGCGCGTGCCAGGGATCGCCGGTCCCCCGTTCACCGGACTCTGCCGCGCGCGTCGCCGCGCGCCCAGGATCGAGGCATGGACCTCACGAACAGCACCGTCTTCATCCCCGGCGCGACGAGCGGCATCGGCCTGGCGCTCGCCGTCGCGCTCCACGAGCAGGGCAGCACCGTCGTCGTCGGCGGCCGCCGCACCGCGCTGCTGGAGCAGATCGCGGCCGAGCACCCCGGCATCGACACCGTGCGCGTCGACACGACCGACCCGGAGAGCATCGCCTCCGCCGCGAAGGAGGTGCTCGAGCGCCACCCCGACCTCGACACGCTCGTCGCCATGGCGGGCATCATGCGCGCCGAGGACTGGCACCACCCCGAGGGGTTCCTCGACACCGCCGAGGAGATCGTCACGACGAACGTGCTCGGGCCGATCCGACTCGTCGGCGCGTTCGTCGAGCACCTGCAGACCCGGCCGCGCGCGACCATCGTCACCGTGTCGTCCGGGCTGGCGTTCGCCCCGCTCGCGGTCACCCCGACGTACGACGCGTCCAAGGCCGCGATCCACATGCTCAGCGAGGCGCTGCGGCTCCAGCTCGCGGACACGAGCGTCGACGTCGTCGAGCTCGTCCCCCCGTCGGTGGCGACCGACCTCATGCCCGGCCAGCGCGAGAGCGCGTTCGCCATGCCGCTCGACGAGTTCGTCACCGAGGTCGTCGAGCTGCTGCGCACGCAGCCCGACGCGCACGAGATCCTCGTGGAGCGCGTGAAGTTCCTCCGGTACGGAGAGGCCCGCGGCGACTACGACGAGGTCGTGCGCGTGCTCAACGCCTCGGACCCGCACGGCCGCTGAGCCGCGGGACGTCGGGCGCGTGCGATCGGGAGGTCAGAAGAGCGGCCACGGGACGGCGGGCATGCCGCCCGACGGCGCCGGGAACCGTGCCGCCCCGAGCAGGCGGTCGCAGCGCTCGGCGAGCGCGGTCACCTCGTCGGGCGCGAGGAGCTCCGCGAGCCGGCGGCCGAGAGCACCGTCGGGGTCGGCGCCGCCGCCCGTGCCGAGGCTCGCGCGCACGCGCTCCACGCCCGCGAGCTCGTCGGCGTCGAGGCGCTCGCCGAGCCAGCCCCAGAGCACCGTCCGCAGCTTGGGCTCGACGTGGAAGGTGACGCCGTGGTCGACGCCGAGGCGCCGCCCGTCGGGCAGCGGCAGCACGTGCCCGCCCTTGCGGTCCGCGTTGTTCACGACCGCGTCGAACACGGCCATGCGCCGCAGCGCGGGTGTGTCCTCGTGGACCACGCTCACCGGGCGGTCCTCCTCGTCGACGCCCTCGAGCACCGTCCGCACGCCGTCCGGCGGGACGTCGCCCGTCGGGACGACGTCGACCGGCGACTGCGTCGCGTCGACCTCCTGCCAGAGCTGGACCATGCCCGGACCCAGCGGGCCGTCGCGCAGCCACGTACGCGGCACGATCCCCCAGCCGAGCGACTCCGAGACGAGGTACGCGGCCACCTCCCGGGCCGCGAGGGTGCCGTCCGGGAAGTCCCACAGCGGCTTCTCCCCCGCCACCGGCTTGTACACGACCGAGACCTCGCCGACCCGGGCGAGGAAGGTCGCGTTCGACGCGGCACGGATGCGTCCGACGACCTCGAGCGGCGCGGTGTCGAGCGGCGTCGTGTCGGGCGGCATCGCGTCGAACGGCGTCGTGTCGACGCCGTCGTGCGGGGACGTCACGCCTCGTCGGGCAGCGCGCACTCGTGCCCGTCCGGGTCGACGGGCCGACCGCAGCGCGGGCACGCCGGTCGCCCGGCCTGCACGACGGCGCGCGTGCGCTGGGCGAAGGCGCGCGCCGTCCCGACGGGCATGCGGATGAGGAACGACTCGGCGGGCTCGGGCTCGTCCGCGTCGGGATCGAGCTCGTCGTCGTCGACGAGCGGGAACGCCTCGACGACGACCTGCGCCGTCCGGGGGTCCCAGCTCAGCCGCATCGACCCGGTGCGGAACTCCTCCTCGACGGGGAGGTCCAGCGGGTCGTCGTCGACGAGCTCGGCCGCCACGTCGACGGGGACGCTGTACCGGTTGTCGGGCGCCTCCATCAGCTCGTCGAGCAGGCGCTGGATGGTGTCCGCGAGGACCGCGGACTGCTCCTTCTCCAGGGCGACGCTCGTCGTGCGGGTGCCCGTCCGGGCCTGGAGGTAGAAGGTGCGGGAGCCGGGCATCCCGACGGTTCCCACGACGACGCGGTCGGGCCAGTCGTGCTCGTGGACGAGAGTGGGCATGACCCCACTCTACGAGCGCCCGCGCGCGACCCGCCGGGTGGCCGCGGGTCGGATGTCAGGACGGCTGCGGCTCGCTCGCGCCGTCGTGCTGTGCCGGGCCCGCGCCGCCCCCGACCGGCGCGTCGCCGACCGGCGCCGCCGTGGCGAGCCACGAGAGGTCGCCGGAGTCGGTGTTCACGGCCACCACCTCCGGGCGGTGCGGCCCGTACCGGACGATCGAGATCGACGCCGGCCCGACGACGATCCGCTGGAACAGGTCCAGGTGCGTCCCGAGCGCGTCGGCGAGCACGGACTTGATGACGTCCCCGTGCGACACCGCGGCCCACACCGCGTCCGCCCCGTGACGCGCGGCGACCTCGGCGTCGTGCCGGCGGACGGCCTCGACGCCTCGCGCCTGCATCGCCGCGAGCGACTCCCCGCCCGGGAACACGGCCGCCGACGGCTGCGTCTGCACGACGGACCACAGCGGCTCCGTGGCCAGGTCCTTCAGCGCGCGACCCTGCCACTGGCCGTAGTCGCACTCGGTGATGCCCTGCTCGGTGACGGACTCCGGCGTGGCCACCTGGCGGTCGAGCAGGGCCTGCGCCGTCTGCCGGCACCGCTCCAGCGGGCTCGTCACGACGCGCGCGAGCGGCACTCCCGCGACGCGCTCGGCCGTGCGGGCCGCCTGGTCGCGACCGACCGCGTCCAGCCGGACCCCGGCAGACCGCCCGGCGAGGATCCCCCCGGCGTTCGCGGTGGTGCGGCCATGACGGACGAGGAGGACGGTCGGCATGCCCTGAGCGTAGGCGGGACCGCCGACCCGTGCGGACGGCGCGGGCGGCGTCCCGGCCTCAGGCGGCGAGGGCGAGCACGACGACCGCCGCCCCGAGGACGGCGTCGAGCGCGCAGCAGAACGCCGCGAGGGACGCGGAGACGACGCGGCCCGCGCGCAGGTGGTGCACGTCCCATGCCGCATGGGCGAGGAGCCCCGCGCCGACGAGCAGCCCGGCCCACGGCTGACCGAGGAGGGCGACGGCGACCGCGACGCCCACGACGACGGCCATCGCCGCGGCCTGCAACGGCAGCCCCCACGCCGGGCGGGCCGCCCCGCGCGCGAGGCCGTAGACCGCCAGCACGACGACGACGCCGAGCATCGCCCAGAACGGGTCGAAGCCGGGGAGCGCGAAGCCGACACCGATGAGCACGAACGTGAGCCCGAACAACGGCCACGCGGCGTCGCGGCGACCGAGCGCGGCCGCGCCGAGGTAGACGAACGCGGCGGCGGTCAGGACGAGCGAGGACTGCGCGGTGTCGGAGAAACCGACCCATGCGGCCACGGCGAGCGCGCCGCCGAAGAGCGCACCCGTGACGACGGGCCACCACGCGGCGGGCCGGGCGAGAGCGCGCCCCGCGGTGCGCGCGGGGGTACGGTCCGCGGCGGTCATCGCGCCACCTCGTCCGGAACCGCGGGCACCGGCGTGCCGGGCGGGGTGAACGCGGCGAGGACCGTCGCGGTGATGGTCGTCGCCGCGTCGTCGGGCGCGAGCCGGCCCGCGTCGATCTCCTCCGCGGCGCCGTGCATCACCCGGTGCAGGGTGCCGACCAACCAGGACGCCGACAGGTCGGACCGGAACACCCCCTCTACACGACCCCGCGCGACGAGCCGCTCGACCCGGGACGCCGGCCGCGCGTGCAGCGCGAGCACCCGCTCAGGCCCGAGCGCCTCCGTCGCCGCGGTCAGGAGCGAGCCGACCTGCACGATCGTCAGCCAGCTCTGCCGGACGAGGCGCACCAGTGCGTCGCGCGGGTCGCCGGTCAGGTCGACGGCGTCGAGCGCCGCGTCACCCTCCTCGATCGCGCGCGCCACGACCGCGTCGACGAGCACCGCCCGGTTCGCGAAGTGGCCGTAGAGCGTGACCCTGCCGACTCCCGCGGACCGTGCGATCTCGGCGACGCTTGCGTCGGGGTCACGGCTCAGGCACACGGCCGCCGCGTCGAGGATCGCCTCGACGTTCCGGCGCGCGTCGGCGCGCCGGTTCTGCTGCTGAGTGGGTTCTCCGGG
The DNA here is from genome assembly GCF_051844275.1 of Cellulosimicrobium sp. CpK407. Classification (NCBI taxonomy): domain Bacteria; kingdom Bacillati; phylum Actinomycetota; class Actinomycetes; order Micrococcales; family Promicromonosporaceae; genus Cellulosimicrobium; species Cellulosimicrobium sp. CpK407. The sequence goes on along the minus strand of NZ_JBGNYC010000002.1, from coordinate 20,559 downwards.
CATGTCGCCCTCCGTAGTCGAACACCGCTGTACGAGTTACAGGACCGACTCCACCCGAAGTTCGGGGCAGAGTCAAGGGTTCGGCAGCGGATTCCTGAGCGCGGCCGAGCGCGTCAGCCGATCACGCGGACCGACAGACCCTGCGACGCGAACGCCGTGACGCGCTCGCGCAGCCGCTCGACGTCGACGTGCGTCGCCAGTCCCAGCGCGGGGTCGACCGCGAAGCGCACCGTCGTCCCCGTCGTTCCGTCGTCGGCGACCGGGACCAGGTCCGTGACCGGGACGCCCCGCGCGTAGCGCTGGGTCCACGAACCGTTCAGCCGGCGGTTGGTGTGCGCCAGTTCAACACTCAGCGCGCTCACGACGGACATCCCGCGTCGCGCACGCCCGTCCGGAAGCACCGGCGGCTGCGTCGCGTCGAAGAACCGCAGGTCCCGCGTCGCCATCACCGGCTTCTTGACGAACCTGCCCGCGTCGTCCGACAGCGTCGCGGTGCCACGACCGTCGTCCGCGACGGTGGCACCCGAGGCGTGCAGGGTCACGACGGCGGAGCCCCCGCCACGGTCCTCGGCCTCCTCCGCGGCATACGCCAGCACCTCCAGCACCAGGTGCTCCACACCGCCCGGTGCCAGCTCGTGCGCGCGACGCCGCACGTCTCCGAGGTGCTCGTGGTCGACCGACGCCGACCAGTCGTGCGTCGTGCTCGTCCAACCCGTCACGGCCTTGCCCCTCGTTGACGCCACGGATGCGAATCTCTCACGACTGGAGGGGATGCGCGACGGTGCGCAAACACGGAGAGGGACCGGCCGAAGCCGATCCCTCTCGATGTCGGGCTGACAGGATTTGAACCTGCGACCCCCTGACCCCCAGTCAGGTGCGCTACCAAGCTGCGCCACAGCCCGTGGCTGGATCACTGGGCCGTCCAGCGCGACACTTACACATCGACCGGACCCCGTGAAGCCTCGGATACTCTACCCCATCCGCGACGCCGCCAGCGCACCGTTTGCCCCGGTCGGGGCTGTGCGGTCGGTCTCGTCGGCAGCACCCGGGGTGACGTCCCGCTCCCCCGTCGGCAGGTGGGCGCGCCACGCGCTGGCGACGATCGCCAGGCAGACGGCGGCGATGACCAGTCCGCCGAGGAACATCTGCGTGTACGTCCACCGCACGGACAGCGCCGCGAGCGCCACGGGCACGCAGAACCCGACGTAGGTGATCGAGTAGTAGACCGCCGTGAGGCCGGCGAGGTCGTCGGGTGTCGCGATGCGCTGGACCTCGCTGAGCCCGGCGACGAGCGCGAGCCCGTACCCGGCGCCGAGCACGGCGGCGGCGACGAGCGCCGTCGGGAGGTCGAGCCGGGCCGCGGCGTAGGCGCCGAAGCCCATGCCGACGACGACGATCGACATCGCGACGACGGACGACCGCGCGCTGTGGCGGGTGTCGATGAGGCGCCCGAGCACCTGGATCCCGACGCCGCAGCCGAGGCCGAGCACGGTCATGAGGCCGGAGAACGCGATGGGCGCGCTCCCCGCGCTCGCGGACACGAGCCCGGGCAGCACGGCGTAGGCGCTGCCCGCGCACCCGAACACCCAGGGCGCCACGGGCACGACGACGCGCAGGAACCGCCGGTGCGCGACGGCCGGTACGCGCAGGTCGTCCCGCAGCCGGCCCCGGGACGCACCGTCGGGCGCTGCCCGCGTCTCCGGCACGCCGAGCACCCACACGCCGGAGGCGACGGCGAGCACGGCGTGCAGCAGGTAGGCCGTGTGCGTGGGCCAGGGCGCCCACTGGGCGAGCACCGCCGCGACGCCGGCGCCGACGAGGAACCCCAGCGTGAGGGCGAGGCCGGCGCGCCGGGCTCCGGACCCGCCGTCGGGCACCCCGGACGCGACCGCCGCCGCGTCGGTGAGCTCCTTGACCCACGTGGTCCCGACCGCCATGACGAGCCCGAGCGCGACGCCGCACAGCACGCGGCCGGTGGCGAGCAGCGCCGCGGAGGACTCCCCCGCAGCGAGCACGAGCGACCCGACGAGCGCGATCGGCGCCGCGGGCAGCAGCAGGGGCCGGCGCCCGTACCGGTCGGACAGCGGTCCCCCGAGCAGGAGCGCCGGGATGATGCCCAGCACGTAGGCGGCGAGCAGCGCGTCGACCGTCACGGCCGAGAAGTGCCCCACCTCCCGGTACATGACGAGCAGCGGCGTGAACTCGTTGCCGCCCCAGGCGACGGCGAACATGACGGCGGCGACCGCCACCCAGGCCCGCGGCCCGACGACGGTCCCCACCCCGTGCCCGGACGGGGCGGTCTCGTTCTCGGCCCGCTCAGACCCAGGCACGGAGGTCGCTGCGCTCACAGACCGGCCCTCGCGTCCTCGAGGTGGCGCTGGATGCGGCGCTTGTAGGTGCGGGTGTCGCGCACCTCGAGCGCGTCGACGAGGGCGCGGTGCCCGGCGACGAAGGTCGCGGCGCGACGCGGGTCCCACCGGACGCTGTGCGCGACCATGCGCTGCTGGCGCTCGCGCAGGCTCACGGAGAACGTCGTGAGGAGCGCGTTGCCGCCCGCGGCGACGATCTCCTGGTGGAAGCGCGCGTCGAGCGTCGCGTACTCGGCGACGTCGCCGTCGGCGACCGCCGCCTCCTGCGCGGTGACGAGGTCGCGCAGCAGCGCGACGAGCGTGGCGAGCTCGGTGTCGGGGAGCCGGACGACGTTCTGCGCCGCGTGCGTCTCGACGAGCAGGCGCGCGTCGAGGACGTCGTCCGCCTCCCCGGGCGCGACCGGGACGACGAGCGCGCCCCGCTTCGGGTAGAGGCGCAGCAGCCCCTCCGTCTCCAGCCGCAGGAACGCCTCGCGCACGGGCGTCCGGCTCACGCCGAGCTGCTCGGCGATCTCGCCCTCGCTCGTCATGGACCCGCCGGGCAGGCTCCCGTCGAGGACGAGGGACTTCACGTGCCGATAGGCCTGCTCGGTAGCAGAACCGCTGGTCGTTCGAGGCATAGATACATGATGCATCTATCTGGTGCGCGACATCGACCGAAGTCGCACCGCACGCCCGTGGCGCTCGCCACACCCGCGCACCAACCTTCACGTGATGCTCCAGGACGAGGGATCCAGCGCCGCCGAGCACGCCCTTGCGCGCCTCAGTGGTGGTGCCCGCTCCGGCCGAGCGTGGCCTCCGGCGTCGCACTGGGACGGGTCCACTGGGGCACGGGGCGCGTGGTCGGGCCCCAGCCCGCGACGCCGTCGGCGTCCGCGCGCCAGTACCAGCACGCGCCCTCGCCCTCGGGCCAGCCGTCGGGGGTGTCCTCCCACGACTCCCTGCGCCCGTAGGGCGTCATGTCGAGGAGAGCGAAGTGCGGGCTGGTCGGCTCGTTGCCGCGACCCGTCGTGCGGTACGTGAGGAACACGCGGTCGCCGTCGCGCAGGAAGCAGCTCACGTAGCCCATCTCGCCGCCGACCGGCTCGTCCAGCCCGCGCACCGAGTACCACGGCTGCGTGTAGCCCATGAACTCGACGTACGGCTCGACCTCCTCCCAGCGGCCGACGGTGAGGATCGCGAACGAGACGCCGCGCGCGTTGAGGTAGACGGCGTCCCGCAGGGCCCACGCCGTCCACGTGCACCCCTCGCACTGTCCCTGGTGCGGGGTGCCATCGTGCCACATGTGCTGGTAGACCACGAGCTCGTCGCGTCCCTGGAACAGGTCGACGAACGGGACCGCCCCGTCCGGGCCGACGACCTCCACCGCGCCGTCGATCTCCACCATGGGGAGCCGCCGGCGTGCCGCCGCGATGGCGTCGCCCTCACGGGTGTGCGCCTTCTCCCGGACCAGGAGCTCGTCCCGGGCGGTCTGCCAGGTGGCGAGGTCGACGACGGGTGGTCGGCCGGGCAGGGAGACGGTGGGGCCGCTGGTCGTGGTCGTCATGGTGTCCTCCACGGATGTCGGTGCCGGTCGGCGCAGGCCGCCCGGCGAGGTCACCCGCAACGACCCGGCGGGCGACCGGAACTCATCGGCCCGTGCCGGCTCGCCCTTCCGGTCCGCGACTCCGCTCCCTCGGCCGACGACCACCGCCCGCGCGGCTCGTCCGCGCCGGGCGCGCGTGTGCGCCCAGGTGGTCGCCGCGTCCGCAGCCGCCCGAGACGCTCCCGTCAGACCACGGGGCCGGAGCCCTGGGCGATCTGGAGCACGCGGGAGACCCCCGGCTGGTCGGGGTCGTCGGTGATCTCACGGCCGTCGAGCCAGCTCTCGACGACGTGGGCGAGCTCGCCGGGGTGGCTGAAGTTCATGGCGTGGGCGGCGCCGTCGATCGCCACGATCGTCACGTGCGGGGGCGCGAGCGTGCCGACCTCGTGCACGCGCCGAGGCGGCGGCATGAGCGGGTCGCGCGTGCCGATCACCGCGAGGGTGGGGACCGGGACGCGGATCACGCGTTCGAGCGACGGGAACCGGACGAGCTCGGAGAACAGGTGCAGCGCGTTGACGGCACCGAAGCGCGCGTAGTCGGGCACGGCGATGCGCGCCATCCGCGGGCTCTCCCGGCCGGCGTCCCGGGCGAGCTGGGTGAGCGCGCGGGCGAACGGCTGGTTGTGCACGCCGCCGGCGGGCGAGGCGAGGACGATCCCCGCGACGCGCTCCGGTGCGGAGTGCGCGACCTCCAGGCTGATCGGGCCGCCCATGGAGTTGCCGACGAGGATCACCCGCTCGAGCTCGAGCGCGTCGAGCAGCGAGAGCAGCGCCCACGCGAGCGACGGGATCCCGAGGGTGTGACCCCAGCGCTCGCTGCGCCCGTAGCCGGGCAGGTCCGGCACGACGGCGGTCGCCCGGTGCGCGAGGCGCTCCGCGGTCGGGAGCAGGTACGTGCCCGAGACGGCGAACCCGTGCACGTGGACGATCGGGACGGCGCCCGGCACGTCCGGACCGATCCGCACGAACACGTCGTGCCCCTCCACCTCGACGTGGCGCGAGCGCCACCCGTCAGCAGCCATAGGCCGATGGTGGCAGAGCGGACGCCGCGGCGCCCGGGCAGCGGGAGCACCCGCGGCGGGTGAGGCGTGCGCCGGGCGCGGCCGGTGAGCATGGACGGCGGACGGGGGTCGACGTGGAGCAGAGCACCGAGAACACCGCCGGCCGGCCGACCGCGGCCGCCCGGCGTCTCGCGCTGCTCCTCGCCGCGGCGATGTTCGTCCTGGTCGTCGACACGTCGTTCATGAACGTGTCGATCTCGGCCGTGGTCCGCGACCTGGACACGACCGTGAGCGGGGTGCAGACGGCGATCGCGCTCGAGGCGCTCGTCTCCGCGTCGTTCATCCTCGTGGGCAGCAAGGTCGGCGACCTCGTCGGGCGCCGCCGCGCGTACGTCGTCGGGCTGCTCGCGTACGGGGCGGGCGCCGTCGCGATGACCATGGCCCAGAGCCTCGTGGCCGTCGTGGTCTTCTGGTCGGTCGTCGGCGGCCTGGGCGCCGCGCTGCTGCTCCCGGCCATGCAGTCGCTCGTGCACGGGAACTTCGACGGCGCCGCGCGCAAGTCCGCCTACGCGCTCGTGGGGGCCGCGGCGTCGATCGCGGCGGCCGTCGGGCCGCTGCTGGGCGGCGTCATCACGACGACCCTGTCGTGGCGCGTGGCCTTCGGTCTCGAGGCCGTGGTCATCGTGGTGGTGCTCCTGGGGGTGCGGCTGGTGCGCGACGTCCCGTACACCGGGGACCGCACGGTCGACGTCGTGGGGACCGTCCTGTCGGTCGTCGGGATGGGCGGCATCGTCCTCGGCGTCCTCGTCTGGCAGGAGGGCGGCGAGGCGGTCGGGGCGTTCGTGGTCGTCGGTGCCGCGGGCCTCGTGGGGCTGGCGGCCTGGCTCGTGCGGCGCGCGCGGGCGGGGCGGACGACGCTCGTCGACCCGGGCCTGTTCCGCTCCTCCGCGTTCCGCGTCGGCGTCTCCCAGCAGCTCTTGCAACAGGTCGCGCTCGGTGGCGCGATGATCGCGCTGCCGATCTTCCTCCAGATGGCGCTCGGCTACGACGCGCTCCTGGCGGGCCTCTCGCTCGCCCCGCTGTCGCTGACGATGTTCGCCGCCGCGCTCGTCGCGGGCAAGCGTCCCGGCCGACGCCGCCCGGCCACGCGCGTGCTGGCCGGGTTCGCGCTGCTCGTCCTCGGGATCGCGGCGGCCGTCCTCGTGGTGCCGCGCGCGACGTCGGGCTGGTGGCTGGCGCTGCCCCTCGTCGTCGCAGGCGCCGGGCTCGGGCTGCTCGTGTCGCAGCTCAACGCGTACACGCTCTCCCCCGTCCCCGAGGAGCGCGCGAGCGAGGCCGCGGGCGTCAGCTCGGCGGCGGGGTCGTTCGGGCTCTCGCTCGGTCTCGCCGTCGCCGGTGCGGTGATGCTCGCGTCGCTCGCCGCCGGGTTCACGGCACAGGCCGAGTCGAGCACCGTCCTGCCCCCGGACGACAAGCAGCAGGTCGCCGCGGTGCTCGAGGACGACGCCGAGATCATGAGCGACGCCCAGCTCGTCGAGCTGCTCGCCGACGAGCCGCCCGAGGTGCAGGACGAGATCCTGCGCATCAACGACGACGTCCGGGCCCGCGCGCTCCAGGTCGCGCTCCTCGTGCCGCTCGTCGCGGGACTGCTCGGCGTGGTCGCCGCGCTGCGCATGCGACGGATCCCCGATCCCGAGGTGCGCGAGGACGCGCCCCCGGCCCTCGGCTGACGCCCGACGACCTGCACCGCAGGTCGGGTTGCTGCGCACGGTCCGTGACCGGACCGAGACTCCCCTCGTCGCTCGCGCTAACCGCCGCGAAACTCCCGGGTAACAGCGACTTGTGAGCATCGGTCCCGGCAGGGGGCTCCACCACCACCGCGGTCGTGCGCGCAGTCCGGCGCGCGCCGAGGAAGGACCAGCTCCCCCATGACCCGCTCCCCTTCACGCCGACGGCTCGGCCGGCGCGCCGCGCTCGTCGGCGGCCTGGCGGTCGCCGCGACCGCTCTCACCGCCCCGGCTCACGCCGCGCCGTCGGTCTCCGACGTGACCCTCGACGCACCGTCGAGCGTCGAGGTCGGCGCCCCGATCACGGTGACCGTCGCTGCGGCCGGTGCCGTCGACCTCTACGCGTACGACCTGGCGGTCTCCTACGACCCGGACCTCGTCGAGCTCGTCGAGGACTCCGCGGTCACGCCCGACGGCGGGTTCTCCGACGTCGTCGACGACGCGGCCGGGACCGTCTCCGTCACGCACACGCGGCTCGGCACGTCCCCCGGACTCGCGGGCGACGTCACGCTCGCGACGCTCACGTTCACCGCCGTGGCCGACGGGGACGCCCGGTTCGCCGTCCCCAAGGCCACCCTCGTCGGCGCCGACGCCACGACGGCGTCGCTGACGGACGCCGCGGCCGCCTCGACGACCGTCACGACCGTCGTGACGACACCGCCCACGGACGACCCGACGGACGGCACGACCTCTCCGTCTCCGACCGGTGACGGCTCGGCGGCTCCCGGGGCCGACGGCGCGTCCGACTCGCCGTCGACCTCGGTCGGATCGGGCTCGCTCGCCTCGACGGGCGCGAGCGTCGCGTGGTTCGTGGGGGCAGCCCTGCTCGCCGTCGCGGCGGGCGTCGGGATCCTCTGGGCACGCCGTCGGGCGGTGGCCTCGCGATGACTCTCGAGACGACCCCCGACCTGACGAGCACCCGCCCGACCGCCGCGCCCGCGCCCCGGGTCCGTCACACCTCGAAGGAGCAGCCCGTGCCCACCATCCACCGACGCGCCGCGGCGGGCGGGCTCGCCGCGCTCACGGCGACAGGGCTCGTGCTCGCCGTCGCCGCGGCTCCCGTCGCGACCGCGGCTCCCGCCGCGACCCCGCTCCTCGCCCCGTACTGGACGGAGCTCGACCTCACGGGCGACGACCAGGTCACCTCGGACGACCTCGCCGTCGTCGCCGCGGCGCTCGGCGCGACGACCGACGACGCCGCGTGGGCCGACGCCGCAGCCGCCGACACGGACCGTGACGGCACGATCACCGTCGCGGACCTCGCCGCCGTGTCCCAGCGGATGATCTACGACGACGGGCCGTTCGAGCTCGTCGAGGCCTCGGTGCTCGACATGCAGGCCGCGATGAACGCGGGGGTCACGTCGTCCGTCGCGATCACCCAGGAGTACCTGGACCGCATCGCGGCCTACGACGCGACGCTCGTCGACACGGGCGCGGGCGGGCGGCCCCTGCACTCGATCATCACGACGAGCGACGTGGCGCTCGAGGCCGCCGCGCGCGCGGACGCGGCCCGCGCCGCGGACGGCATGACGAGCCTGCTGCTCGGCGTGCCCGTCGCGCTCAAGGACAACTACGACACGAAGGACATGCCGACGACGGGCGGCTGCGGCTGCTGGGACGGCAACCGGACCGCGACCGACGCGACGATGGTCGACGGGCTGCGCGCCGACGGGGCCGTCGTCCTGGCCAAGGCGAGCCTCGACGAGTTCGCGTTCGGCTTCGTGTCCGAGTTCTCCTCGTACCAGGACGCGGGGACGAGCACGCTCGTCGCGAGCCCGTACGTCACGAGCCGCACGGCCGGCGGGTCGAGCGGCGGCACGGGCGCGGCGATCGCCGCCAACCTCGCCGGGATCGGGTTCGGCACGGACACGGGCGGCTCGATCCGGGTGCCGTCGTCGTACAACCAGCTCGTGGGCGTGCGGCCGACGGTCGGGCTCGCGAGCCGCGACGGCATCATCCCGCTCGCACTGAGCCAGGACACGGGCGGCCCCATGGCGCGCAGCGTCCTCGACGCGGCCGTCGCGCTCGACGCGGTCGTGGGCGTCGACCCGGCGGACCCCGTGACCTCGCGCCAGGAGGGAGCGGTCCCCGCCTCGTACACGCAGTACCTGGACGCGGACGCGCTCGACGGCGCCCGCATCGGGTACGTCCCGTCCATGCTGGGGAGCAACGCCACGACCCTGCGCCTCTGGGCGCAGACGCGAGCCACGCTGGAGTCGCTCGGCGCCACCGTCGTCGAGGTGACGCCGCCCACGACCTGGTCGCCGGTCCTCCCGAACGGGTTCGCGAGCGTGCTCAGCGAGGGCTCGGGCTCGACGAACGAGTTCAAGCACGACCTGGAGGAGTACGTCGCGCACCACCTCTCGCCCGACGTCACGGCGCGGTCGCTGGCGGGCATCGTCGAGTCCGGGCGGTACGTCCCGTCGCGGCGCAGCACCTACGTGTCGCGCGACGCCGTCACCCCGGAGACGTACCAGGCGTGGGCCGGGCCCGCGGGCACGCACACGAAGGTCCTCGCCGAGGGCAAGCAGCTCGTCACCGCCATGCTCGACGACGCCGACCTCGACGCGCTCGTCTACCCCAGCGCGAACCCGTACGGGACCATCGGCACCAACCTGCGGCTCAGCCCCAACACGGGCCTTCCCGCCGTGACGGTGCCCATCGGACAGGCGACCGAGGCCGACGCGACCGTCACGGGCGGCGGCGTCAACCTCGAGCTCCTGGGCCGCGACTTCGAGGAGGGCCCGCTCCTCGGCCTGGCGTTCGCGCTCGAGCAGGCGACGCACGCGCGCACGTCGCCGGCGCTCTACGGTCCGCTCGGCTGAGCCCGGGTACTGCCCTCCTGCCCGACGGCGGCCGGTCCCCTCGCGGGTCCGGCCGCCGCCCTCGCGTCGGACCGGTCGAAGAGTGCTAGGTTCCTCCTGACACCGCTATCAACCTCAACGCCGAGGGACGCCCGGATGCCACTCGCTCACACCCCAGCTACCCGCACCGCGCGTCCTCTGCGGCGCAGGCTGCGCACGCTGCTCGCCGCCCTGACCACCGTCGGGCTCCTCCTGACCGGCCTCGGGACGGCGTCCGCCACCGACGTGCCCGCGCCCGACGACGCCGGCTGGTTCACGAGCTGGGCCCAGTCCCAGCAGCGCGTCTCCACCAAGAACTTCGCGAACCAGTCGATGCGGATGGTCACCCGCCTGAGCCAGGGCGGGGACGCCGTGCGGATCCGGCTGCAGAACCAGTTCGGGGTCGGGCCGGTCGTCATCGACCAGACGTCGCTCGCCCTGAGCGCCGGAGGACCGGCGATCGTCGCGGGCACCGACCGCGTGCTCACCTTCGGCGGGGCCGAGAGCGTCACGATCCCCGTGGGCGGGGAGGTCTGGAGCGACCCGACGAGCATCGCCACCGACGACCTCGACGAGGTCGCCGTGACCTTCTACCTCGCCCGGCCGACCGTGACGAGCCTGCACGACCGCGCGGGCCGCAACAACTACGGGGCGCCGATCGGGTCGGGGAACCGCAACGCCGAGGTCTCCGGCGCGTCGTTCACCGAGAACCTGCCGTGGACCTACTTCGTCAGCGCGGTCGACGTGTACGACGCGGACGTCGCGGGCACGATCGTCGCCTACGGGAGCTCCGTCGTCGACGGCGTGGGCAGCGAGAACTGCGGGCCGGGCTGCGACGCGTTCGGCCAGGACCGACGTTGGACCGACGACCTCGCGCGGCGCGTCGCGGCCGAGCTGCCGCCGTCGCGGCAGGTCGCGATCGTCAACGAGGGGATCAGCGGCACGACCTCCTCGCCCGCGTGCGGGGGCGGCGGGAACGACGGCGTCTCGCGCCTCGAGCGCGACGTGCTCGCCTTGCACGGGGTGACCGGCCTGATCTTCTACTACGGCACCAACGACCTGGCGAACGGCTGCACGGACGCGACGATCCTGGCCAGCTACGAGCAGATCTTCGAGCGGCTGCGCGCCGAGGGCATCAAGGTCTTCGTCACCCCCGTCACCCCGCGCCCCGGGTACACCGCGCTGCAGAACCAGTACCGCCGCGCCGTCAACGACGTCGTGCGGGCGGGCGGCGACTGCAGCGGCACGTGCGACGGCGTCCTCGACTTCGACGCGGTCCTGCGGGACCCGGCGAACCCCGACTCGATCTACCCGCCCTACGACACCGGCGACGGCGTCCACGCCAACGTCGCCGGGCAGCAGGCCATCGCCGACTCGGTCCCGCTCGACCTCCTCGTCGGCGACCGGCCGTCGGTCGCGACGGACGTGCGCCTGCGCTGCCTCGCCGGGACGCCGTACGTCGCGGTCCGCGTCGCCAACACGGACGACGTCGCGCTCGACGTCGACGTGGAGACCGCCTACGGGTCGAGGTCGTTCACCGGCGTCGCGCCCGGGTCGAGCGCGTACCAGTCGTTCGCCGTGCGGACCGCGCCGAGCGCCGGCGTCGTGACGGTCACGGCGCGCACGGCGGGAGGCGGCGGCGCCGAGCGGGTCGAGCGGGTCGAGCACGCCGCGCCGGCCTGCTGACGGGCGCGCGGGCTTCACGTCCGACGAGCGCCTGCGCCACCGGCGGCGGCGCCCGGCCGACGCTCCTCGTGACGTCAGGGGCGCGTGACGTCGAGGAGGGCGTCGATCGACCCGGCCTCCTCGACGAGCCCCGACCACCCGACGCGCGAGGCGGTCTCCGCCTCCGCGTCGGTGAGCAGCCGCAGCGTGCGGACGTGGCCGACCACGTTCCCCGCGGGGTCGACCACGTCGTCCAGCGCGGCTCCCCACCGCGAGCCCGTCGCCATGATCGCGGAGATCTGCGTCCCGGTCAGGAACGGGTCCCCGTTGCGCCACGGCGTCTCGAACGGCGGGGTGCGGCGGTTGACCGCGATGTCGTCGCACACGATCCGCAGGGCGACGAGCGCGGCGCCCTCCTGGCCCTCGGGCACCTCGACCGCCAGCTCGACGGGAGGCCCGGCGTCGACCGGCAGCCGGGAGACGCCCGCGGTGAGGAGCGTGAGCGGCCCGTCCGTCGGCTGCTTGGCCACGACCATGACGGAGCCGCCGATGCGTTCGTCGAGCAGTGCCGGCGGCACGCCGAACGCGTCGAAGACGTGGTTCGGGAAGGCGTCGTGGCTCGGAGCGAGCGGGAGGTCGGACATGGTCACCGATCCTAGGGCGGCGGGCCGCAGGCTCGCCGTCCGACGCCCCCCGAGATAGCGATGTACGGCGCTCGACCCGGGGCCCGAGCGGCCGGGCGTCGCTCTCTCGGCGGCACGCCGCTATCTCGCGGCAGCACGTCCGGCCCTCGGGGTGGTCCGGGACCGTGCCCGACGGCGCTCGTCGTCGCCGCCCAGGGCGGCGCCGAGAGCGGAGAGGACCAGCAGGTCGACGACCAGGCCCGCGACGCCGACCCACTGGAGCGCGCGGAACACGAGGAGCTGGGTGAGCAGCAGCGACACGAGCACGCCACGGCGCACCCAGACCGCGCCCGCGCGGTGGTCCTCCGGACTCCCGCCGCGGGCCACGACGACGCCCGCCACGACGCACGCGACCGTCCCCGCGACCCCGACGACGATCCCCGCGCCCACCCACGTCGGCACGTCGATCCCGCCGGTGAGCACGCGGACGCCGGCGAGCAGCGACCCGAGCGCGGTCCCCAGCACGAGGACCACGACCACGGCGGCCGCCCAGGGCCGCCCCAGGGCAGCCGCGAACCACGCGGACGCACGGCGGACGAGCGCGCGCACGGGGTCGGGCACGTCGACGTCGTCGCGCGGCACCGCCTCGACGAGCGCGGACACCTCCGCCGCGGCGGGCTCGCCCCGGCCCCGCGCCGCGAGCGCCCGCGCCTCCTCCCGCGCGTCGTCGGTGAACCCGCCCGCGACGCCCGCGACCGCGCGATCGGTCGCGACGGCCAGGTACTCCGCCGGATGATGGCGGCGCCGCCCGTGCAGCGCCTCGACCACGAGCACGAGGACCACGACGGTCGCATAGATCAGCGCCGCCGTCGGCTGGTAGAAGTAGTCGTTGTCCGCGGTGACGAACTTGCCGATCTCGTCGACGAACAGCCCGAACCCGACGCCGCCGACGACCGCACCGAGCGAGCGCAGCGCGGGCCCGACGAACGACAGCAGCACGACGACCGCGAGCGCCATCCCGAGCCCGCCCCAGAGCACGTGCGCGACGTGCAGGTCTCCCCCGCCGACCTGCGGGTACCCGGAGGCGGCGAGCAGGAACCGCGTGACGAGCACGGTCGCGACGGTCACGACGAGGAACGTCACGAGGTGGCGCGTCGCGGCGGTGTCGCGCGCGACGCCGAGGCGCAGCGCACGCCTCCGCCGGGTGACCCCGGCGGGGACGCGTGCCGCGCCGTCGCTCACCGCTTGCGCTTCTCCCGCACGCGGACGCTGATCTCGATGGGCGTGCCCTCGAACCCGAACGTCTCGCGCAGGCGGCGCTCGATGAAGCGCCGGTACCCGGCCTCGAGGAAGCCGGTCGCGAAGATGACGAAGCGCGGCGGGCGCGTGGAGGCCTGGGTCGCGAAGAGGATGCGGGGCTGCTTGCCGCCGCGCAGCGGGTGCGGGTGGGCGGCGACGAGCTCGCCGAGGAACGCGTTGAGGCGCCCGGTCGGGATGCGCGTGTCCCACGAGTCGAGCGAGCGCTGGATCGCGGGGACGAGCCGGTCGGTGTGCCAGCCGGTGCGCGCGGAGACGTTGACGCGCGGCGCCCACTGCACCTGGACCAGGTCCTTCTCGATCTCGCGCTCGAGGAAGGGACGACGGTCCTCGTCCATGAGGTCCCACTTGTTGTAGGCGATGACGAGGGCGCGCCCGGCGTCGACGACCTGGGAGATGACGCGCGTGTCCTGCTCGGTGAGCGGGACGGACGCGTCCACCAGCACGACGGCCAGCTCCGCCTTCTCGATCGCGGCCTGCGTGCGCAGCGACGCGTAGAAGTCGGCCCCCTTCGTCTGGTGCACGCGGCGGCGGATGCCCGCGGTGTCGACGAGGACGTACGGGACGTCCTTGATCGTCACGAGCTCGTCGACGGGGTCGCGGGTCGTCCCCGCGGTCTCGTCGACGACGACGCGGTCGGCGCCGGCGATCTTGTTGAGCAGCGACGACTTGCCGACGTTCGGCCGCCCGACGAGCGCGACGCGGCGCGGCCCGGTCGGACGCACCTCGCCGTGGGCGGACTCGGTCGGCAGCGCGGCCATCGCGGCGTCGAGCAGGTCCCCGGTCCCGCGCCCGTGGAGGGCGGACACGGGGTAGGGCTCGCCGAGGCCGAGGCTCCAGAGGTAGGCCGCGTCCGCCTCGCCCGACTGTCCGTCGACCTTGTTGGCGCACAGCACGACCGGCTTGCCGGACTCGCGCAGCAGGCGGACCACGCGCTCGTCGGTCGCGGTGGCGCCGACCGTGGCGTCCACGACGAACAGCACGGCGTCGGCGAGCGAGATCGCGACCTCCGCCTGCTCGGCGACCTTGGACTCGATGCCCGCGACGTCGACCTCCCACCCGCCGGTGTCGACGAGCGTGAAACGCCGCCCCGCCCACTCGGCGGGGTAGCTGACGCGGTCGCGCGTGACGCCGGGCTTGTCCTCGACGACGGCCTCGCGGCGCCCGATGATGCGGTTGACGAGCGTCGACTTGCCGACGTTCGGCCGGCCGACCACGGCGAGCACGGGCAGCGGCGCCTCGGGCTCGTAGCCCTCGATCACCTCGCCGTCCGCGTCCAGGAGGACGAGGTCGGTGTCCTCGAGCTCGTAGTCCTCGAGGCCGGCGCGCAGCGCGCGCTCGCGCGCCGCGTCGTCCGCCGAGTCCGCGAGGTCCGCGGGCGCCAGGGGCTCCTCGGCCTGCCCGGCGGCGTCGATCTGTCCGGGCGTGCCGGGCTGGGCGGGGTCGGGTGTGGTCATGGCATCCATTCTCCCAGGCCGCGGGCCGGGCTCCGAACCGCCCGCCCCGGCGCGGCGCGCGCGTCCTCTCCGAGCGGCCCGCGTCAGCCCGCGGAGCCGTCGCGGCGCGCGGCCAGGCGCTCGACGACGGCCCGCACGACGTCGTCGGGCACGGGCTCCGCGAGCGGGAACCGCAGCGTGCCCTTGCCGTCCTGGTAGCGCACGATGCGGCGCGCGAGCGCGTCGTCGACCTCCGGGACGGGGTACAGCGAGACGTGGTGCGCCCACCCCGCGAGGTAGACGACGTAGCGGTCGTCGAGCGTGAACGTCGGGATGCCGTAGCTGATGCGCTCCCCGAGGCCGGGCACGGTGTCGTGCACGACGGCGCGCAGGTGGGCGACGACGTCCCGCGCCGGCGGTGCCAGCGTCGCGAGGTACTCGTCCACGGTCGTGGGCTTGCCCGGAGCGTCGGTCATCGGCACTCCCCCTCCGTGTGCTGGCTCGCGTCCGCGGCCTCGCGGCGGCGCGCCGCACGACCGGCTACGCGCGAACCTACCGCGCGACGGGCGACCCCGCGAGGCGCACGAGCACCACGCCCGCGACGACGAGGACTCCGCCCGCCGCCTGCACGAGCGTCGGCACCTCGCCGAGGAGCAGCCACGCGATGACGACGGCGAACAGCACCTCGGACAGCCCGACGAACGACGCGAGGCGCTCCCCCATGCGCACGGTCGCGGCCACGCCGGAGACGTAGGCGAACGCCGTCGCCACGAGGACGACGACCGCGAGCGGCACGTACCAGGGGGTCGACGCGCCGAGGAGCGCGACGTCGACGAACGGCGCGGCGAAGGGCAGCACGCCGACGAGGCCGGCGGCGCCGAGTGCGAGCGCCCCGACGCCCAGCCCCGACGCGGCGAGCGCGACGGCCGGCAGCCGGGTGGGACGCGCGGAGAGGACGAAGTAGGCGCCGAGGCCCACGGCCGCGCCGAGGGCGAAGAGGACCCCGACGAGGTCGGGGCGCGCACCCGCGGGGTCGACGACGAGCACGAGCCCGGCGACCGCGACGACGCAGCCCGCGAGCGTGAGCCGCGGCGGGACGTGCCGCGTGCGCAGCCACGCGAGGCCCACGAGCAGCACGGGTGCGAGGTACTCGACGAGCAGCGCGATGCCGACCGGCATGCGCGCGACGGCCGCGAAGTAGCAGAGCTGCGTGCCGGCGACCGCGACGAGGCCGAACCCGAGGACGAGGCGCCACTCCTCGCGCAGCAGCCGGTGGCTGCCCCGCAGCGCGACCGCCGCGACCGGGGCGAGGACGAGCGCCGAGCACAGCGCCCGCGCGAAGACGGCCGCGCCCGGCGTCCACCCGGCCTCGAGCAGCGGCTTGACGAACGGGCCGCTCGCGCCGAACGCGAGCGCGGACGCGAGGCCGACGAGGATGCCCGTGCCCGGCCGATCACCCACGACGTGCGCCGTCGTAGGCCCCGCCGGCCCGTCGAGGCGCCCCTGCGGCGACGCGGTCACGGCGTCGCCCGCCGCTCCCGGTTCGGGTCGTCCGTGGGCAGCGCCACGCCGGTGCGGGCGACGGTGTCCGCGACGAGCTCCGCGAGGGCGGTGCGGATGCGCTCGTTCGCGTCCTCGAGCGCCTGCTTGCCGCTCACGCCGGGCGCCCGCTCGACGGCGAACGGCTCGCCGAACCGGACGACGAGGCGGCGACGCAGGCCCGGGATCCGGTTGACGCCCTCGCCCGTGCGGCGCGTGCCGAGCACGGCGACGGGGACGACGCGCGCGCCCCCGTTGAGCGCGAGCCACGCGACGCCCGCACGCGCGGACGTCGCGTCGCCGCGCCCACGGTTGCCCTCCGGGAACACGCCGACGGCCCCGCCCCCGCGCAGCACGCCCAGCCCGGTCGCCAGCGCGCGCCGGCCGCCGCTGCGGTCGACGGGGATCTGGCCCGCGGCCCGCAGGACCCACCCCACCGGACCGACGAACATCTCCTCCTTCACGAGCACGTGCAGCGGGCGCGGCGCGACCCCCAGCACGATCGGCCCGTCGACCACCCCCGTGTGGTTCGCCGCGAGCACGACCGGTCCCTCGGTCGGCACGTTCTCCGCTCCCAGGACCCGGGTCGACCAGACCACGCGGGCCAGGAAGCGTCCGACCCAGCGCGACCAGGCCGGCCCCGCGGGCGAGGGCACCCGCACGCCGGGCGAGCCCGCGCTCACGAGCCCTGGCGCGGGCCGACCACCCGCCCGGTGACCTGCTCGACGACGGCAAGCACGGCGTCGATCGTCTGCTCCAGGTCCAGCTCCGACGAGTCGACCGTCACGACCCCGTCGGCCGCGACCTGGAACTGCGAGACGGTCGCGTCGTCCCGGTCCCGACGCAGCACCTGGTCCTTGGTCGCCTCGACCGCGGCGGCGTCCGCCGTCCCGTGCACGTCGAGGGAGCGGCGCGCCAGGCGCGCCTCCTCGCTCGCGGTGAGCAGGACGCGCGCGTCCGCGTCGGGCGCGACGACCGTCGTGATGTCCCGGCCCTCGGCCACGACCCCGCGCCCCCCGGCGAACCCGGACGGCGTGCGCTCGGCCTCGATCACCGCGCGCTGCAGGCGCCGCAGCTCCGCGCGGACGTCGAGGTTGGTCGCCACCGCGCTCACGGCCGTCGAGATCTCCGTGGAGCGGATGGCCTCGCCCACGTCGGTCCCGTCGACGTGCACCGTCGGCCCGGCCGGGTCCAGCCCCATGACGAGCGGCATGACGCGCACCGCGTGCGCGACCGCCGCCTGGTCGGTGAGGTCCTCGCCCCGGTGCAGGCACCACCAGGTCGCGGCGCGGTACATCGCGCCGGTGTCGAGGTACGCGAGCCCGAGCCGGCGCGCGACGCCCTTGGACACGCTCGACTTGCCCGACCCGGAGGGACCGTCGACGGCGATCGTCAGCGCGGCGCCCCCGGTGCCCCCGATGCCCGAGGCGCCCGCCTCCCCCGCGCTCACTGGGCCAGGTCCTTGCGCAGCGACGTGGCGCCGTGCAGGTACACGTGCTGGACGGCGGACCGCTCGACGTCGAGGTCGGCGTGCGCCATGAGCCGCACGACGCGCGGCAGCGCGCCCGGCACGGCGATCTCCGTCGCGCACATGAGCGGCACGTCGCCGAGCCCCATCTCGCGCGCCGCGGCGGCCGGGAAGTCGGCGACGAGGTCGGGCGTGCAGGTGAAGAGGATGGAGATCAGCGCGTCGGTGTCGACGGCGTTCGCGTCGAGCACCTCCTGGACGAGCTCGCGCGTGCGCTCGAAGAGGTGCTCGCGCTCGTCCACGTCGAGCTGGGTCGCGCCCCGGATCGCCCGGACCGGCATGGGTGGTGCTCCTTCTCGCGGGACGGCCCGCCTCACGGCGGTCCGTCGGGTGGTCGTACGGGCGTGGTCCGGGCGCTAGAGCCCGACGCCCGCCATGAGGCTGCCGAGCTCGGTGCGGCCGAGGACGCGCGTCGTCCCCGGACGCAGGTTGCCGAGCGCGACGGGTCCGATGCGTGTGCGCACGAGGCGCGTCACGGGGAAGCCGACCTCCTCGAACATGCGCCGCACGACGCGGTTGCGCCCCGAGTGCAGCACGACCTCGATCATCGTCTGGTCCGCGACCTGGTCGACGACGCGGTACGCGTCCGCGCGCACGACGCCGTCCTCGAGCTCGATGCCGTGCAGGAACTTGTTGGCGACGTTGCCCGGCACCTTGCCGCGCACCGTGACGAGGTACGTCTTGGCGACCTCGTGCGACGGGTGGGCGAGGTGGTTCGCGAGCTCGCCGTCGTTCGTCAGCAGGAGCAGGCCCTCGCTGTCGGCGTCGAGCCGCCCGACGTGGAAGAGCCGCTCGGGACGGTCCGCGACGAGCTCCGCGATCGAGGGTCGGCCCTCCGGGTCGTGCATGGTCGACACGACGCCGCGCGGCTTGTTGAGGGCGAGCGTCACGCGCGACGAGTCGAGCTGGAGCCGCATCCCGTCCACGTGCACGACGGCGCGCGCCGGGTCGATCCGCACGCCCAGCTCGGTGACGCGGACGCCGTCGACCTCCACCCGCCCCTGGGAGATGAGCTCCTCGCACGCGCGGCGCGAGCCGAGCCCCGCCGAGGCGAGCACCTTCTGCAGGCGCACGCCGTCCTCGACGTGCACGTCCCGCTGCGGCGCCGCAGGCCGCTGCCCACGGCGCGGCCGCCCGGGCTGCTGCCGCCCGGGCTGCTGTCCCCCGCGCGACGGCGCCGCGCCGCGACCCGCGCCCTGGCCACCGCGGCGGGCGCTCGCGCCACGGCCCGTGGACGTGCCCGCCGACCCGGAGCCCGCCCCTCGCGGGGCACCGCCCGAGCGTCCGGCGTCGCCGCGTCGCGGGCCGCCCCGCCGCGCGTCGCCGTCCCCGTCGCGCGGAGCGCGCCCGCGCCCCCCGTCACCGGGCTGGCGCCCGTCCTTCGAGCTCATGCGTGTCCTTCGTCCGTCGTGTCCTGCGCGGCGTCGAGCGCCACGTCGTGCAGCGTCGGGGCCGACGCCGGTGCGTCGTCCCCGTCGTCAGCCGCGCCGTCGGAGAGGCCCGACGAGGACGCGACCGCGCCCGCCCGCGCGCTGCCACGCAGGTCGGCGAGCCCGTCCAGGCCCTCGAGGTCGTCCATGTCCGGCAGGTGCGGCGCGAGCGGGGGCAGCTCGTCGAGCGACGTGAAGCCCATGCGCTCGAGGAAGTAGCCCGTGGTGCCGAACAGGCCGGCGCCGGTGTGCGGGTCCTGGCCGACCTCGGCCACGAGCCCGCGCGCCACGAGAGTGCGCACCACGCCGTCCACGTTGACCCCTCGCACCGCCGACACCTGGCCGCGGCTGACCGGTTGACGGTACGCGATCACGGCCAGAGTCTCCAACGCCGCCTGCGTGAGCCGCGCCGTCTGGCCGCCCTGCACGAACCGGCCCACGACCTCCGCGTGCGCGGGCGCGGAGTACACGCGCCAGCCGCCGCCCGCCTCGCGCAGCTCGAACCCGCGCGGCCGGGCGCCGTCGTCGCCGCGGTACTCGGCGGCGAGGTCGTGCAGCGTGCTCAGCACCTCGTCGACGGGGACCGCGAGCGCCGCGGCGAGCTCGACGACCGGGATCGGCTCGTCCGCGACCATGAGCACGGCCTCCAGGGCGGCGGGCAGGCCACCCGGGAGGTCGTGCACGGCGGGCGCGAGGACCTCGTCGAGAGCGGGGGCGCCGTCGGGCTGCGTCACGCGGGGACCTCCTGGTCGGTGGGTGCGGGGGCGCCGACCGGCTCGGGGTCGTCCCCCTCGTCGAACTCGCTGCCCACGTCGACGAGGGCAGGCTCCGGAGCGTCGTCGCCCGACCACCGCACGGTGAGCTCGCCGAGCGGCGTAACCTGGTCGAACGCGACGAGCGCCTGGCGGAACAGCTCGAGCAGCGCGAGGAAGCGGGCCACCACGACGGCCGTCTCCCCCGCGTCCGCGACCAGGGCCCGGAACGTCGTCGTGCCGTGGCTGCGCACGCGGTCCACGACGATGCCCGCCTGCTCGCGCACGCTCACCGCGGGTGCGTGCAGGTGGTCGAGCGAGACGCCGGGCGGCGGCGCCTTGGGCGCGAGCGCGCGGGCCGCGAGCGCGGCGAGCTGCTCGGGCCCCATGGTCCACACGAGCTCGGGCAGGAGCGCGGCGAGGTGCGGCTCGAGCTGCACGACGCGCGGGAAGCGCCGACCCGCGCTCTCGAACCGCTCCGCGAGGACGCCCGAGACGTCCTTGTACGCGCGGTACTGCAGGAGCCGGGCGAACAGGAGGTCGCGCGCCTCGAGGAGGGCGAGGTCCTCGTCGTCCTCGACGCTGCCCGTGGGCAGCAGGCGCGCGGCCTTGAGGTCGAGCAGCGTCGCGGCGACGACGAGGAACTCGCTCGCGGTCCCGAGGTCCCACCCGGGGTGGTCCTCG